>NZ_JBGTHY010000550.1:0-17352 GCF_041745955.1 Pricia sp. | reverse complement strand
GACAGCATCAAACAATGTCCCCTGCACCAAATTCTACAGGAAGATAATCATATTATCTTTGCCGCATGCAGCATTGAAAACCAAATCGTTGGAATTGCCCTGTTGGCAACCTACAAAGTTATTTCAGGCCACCGAGGAATGGTAGAGGATGTCGTGGTAGACACCGAACACCGAGCAAAAGGCATCGGGCGACTACTTATGGAAAAGCTTTTGGAAGAGGCCAAACATAAAAATTTGGACGGCGTTATCCTTTTTTCTGGTCATCATCGTGAGGTCGCCATTAATTTGTATAAAAGTCTAGGGTTTACCTTACGGGAAAGTGGGGTATATAATTTGAAGTTAAACTGAGCATCCCTTTTATCCATCCTTATACCTTTTTTACATTTTTTAATTGATCTTTCAATTCATTCATCGACTCTTGCAGTTGTCTGAGAAGCCCTTTTTCGGTAGTCGCATCCTCGCCAAAGGTAATTCTACTGCTGACCTGCCAGATTTCCTGAATTTGATAAGGTTTAATGTCATAAGGAGGATAGGTTTCGTTCAGGGAAACCAAAGTAATATTATTGGAATTGGGCCGCTTTTCGATTTTTTTCACCAAAACGGCATCCTCAAGAACCACGACATACATTTTGTTCGGACTTACATCATCTATATGCTCCACTGCCTTGGCCAAGACCCATTCCCCCGGCTTTAAATTGGGCAGCATACTGTCTCCTTCGACCTGAAATCCGCGATAGGTAGCATTTCTAAATTCGGGTATCGGTAAATCGAAGGCGGGCAACTGTTGATACCAACTGGTATCCTGTATATTTTGCGGATAACCGGCCGCTGCCTTTGCGTTCACTAACACCATATTCTCCCGATCGGCGGAATCGACGGTGATTACCTTGGGAATAACGCTGGTATTCGAAGTTTCAAGGTACTTGTTGTCGCTTTCCCCGAACAGCCAAAGCGGATTGATCTTGAATTGCTTCAAAAGTTCTACCACCACCTTACCGGATACTTTGGTACGACCCCTTTCAATATCCGCCGTGGTACTGGAAACACTCAACAATGCGGCGAATTCTGCCTGCGTATATTCCAAATCACGACGGATTTCGGCAAAGCGTTTTAATGTAATCTCGTTTTCCATAAGTTATTCCATTTTTAATAATTCTTGCGAACACACAAACTTTTTTTTCCTAAATCCTGAGCCGCCCCGAGCTTTATCGAAGAAAAGTTAGGAACCTCTTCGTTAGTCATTTCCCGATGTTATATAAGTAAAACCGGTTTCATTAAAATTTTTCAAAAACCAAAAAAATCCGTTTATCCCCAAACTCCTCCAAAGATACACTATTTGGAATATATCCAAAATTTTATTAGGATTATTTCCATAATTCGGATTTAATCCATAATTTTGGAATAATTACAAACAATGAATTATGTCATTCGAACGAATCAAGGAGAAATTGAACATACTCGCCGATGCGGCCAAATATGATGTCTCCTGTTCCAGCAGTGGTAGCAAGCGCGCCAATCTGAACAAAGGTTTAGGTGATAGCTCGGGCATGGGCATATGCCACAGCTATACCGAAGATGGGCGGTGCGTATCGCTCCTGAAAATCCTATTGACCAACTATTGCATTTTTGATTGCGCTTACTGTGTTACCCGAAAGAGCAACGACATTCAAAGAGCGGCCTTTAAAATTCAGGAGGTGGTTGATTTGACCATTAATTTTTACCGCCGTAATTATATTGAAGGACTTTTTTTGAGTTCCGGTATTTTTAAGAGCCCCGATTACACCATGGAACGTTTGATCGCCGTTGCCAAAAAATTGCGTACGGAAGAAAATTTTAATGGTTATATCCATCTGAAATCCATCCCCGGGGCTAGTGATGAATTGATGCGGGAAGCAGGATTGTATGCCGATCGGCTTTCTGTGAATATCGAGGTCCCGACCATATCCGGACTCAAATTATTGGCACCCGATAAAAAGCATGAAGATTTTATCAGGCCGATGCTCAAGGTCAAAAATGAAATCATACAATATAAAGAGGAAAAGAAAATCATAAAGAGTACCCCTAAATATGCGCCTGCCGGGCAAAGTACCCAAATGATTATTGGGGCAACCGGAGAGTCGGATAAGGATATAATGTATTCCGCCACCCACTATTATAAAAATTATAACATGAAGCGGGTCTACTATTCCGGTTACGTTCCGGTAGCCGAAGATAGCCGATTACCGGCCATAGGAACACAGGTGCCGATGCTCCGGGAAAACCGATTGTATCAAACGGACTGGCTCTTGCGTTTTTATGGCTTTGAAGTACAGGAAATTTTGACCAACGACCAGCCCAATCTCGATATGGACATCGACCCCAAATTAGGATGGGCATTACGCAACCTACAGCATTTTCCTATAGACATTAACAGGGCAGAAATGCAGATGTTGGCCAGAGTACCGGGTCTAGGTATGAAATCCGTACACAAAATTATTAGCTCAAGGCGATTTCGGAAGCTCAATTGGGAGCATCTAAAAAACATAGGTGTTGCCTTGAACCGGGCCAAATATTTTATCGTCTGCGATTCGAGTCATTGGGAACACCATGATATGGACGCCGATAAAATTAAAGGACGGATTTTACAGAATTCCTACGGAAAGTTCAGGAAGGAATATAGCTCAGAGCTTAGCCTGTTCAATTAAAAATCAGGTCGCGAAATACTAAAAATATTGTTGATCAGCGATATTAAAAACTCGAACATTACGCATCATCTCAAATTGGAACATTACGCAATATCTTAAATTAGAACCTTATGGAAAATGCAAAAACCCTTATCTATGATGGAAGTTTTAACGGCTTTCTCACCTCGATTTTCGTTGCTTTTGAGGAAAAGGCCCAAGTAGCCGATATTCAGAAAAACACAATCAGCCAAAACGGTCTTTTTTCAGAATCCGAAACCATTTTCACGCATGTTGAGAAAGCAAAACGTGTTTGGAACGGCATTCAAAAAAAGAACCATAACGCGATGAAGGATATTTATTTTGCCTATTTAAGCGAGACCAATGGTATAGAACTACTGCTCTATCGCTATATTCGAAAATTGTTTGCGGACCAAACATCTATACATTCTGATTATTCGGACGGCCTAGTGCTGAAAATAAGCCAATTGGCAAAATCAGTCGGCCGTGAAAAACATCGTATGGAAGCGTTTGTAAGGTTTCAACGTACACAAGATGATATCTATTTCGCCAATATAGAACCTGACTTCGATATTCTCCCCCTGATTTCGAAACATTTCCGTTCAAGATATGCAGACCAGCTATGGCTCATCTATGACATAAAGCGTCAATATGGAATCTTCTACGACCTCGAAAAGGTCGAAATAGTGTCGTTGGATTTGAACGAAATCCATGCCAACAGTATACACAAAAGTGACCGCTTCGTACAGGAGGAATATAGCTATCAAGATCTATGGAACAATTATTTTAAGAGCACCAATATTAAGTCGCGTATCAACATGAAACTGCACACCCAACATGTGCCCAAGCGTTATTGGAAGTATCTTTCAGAGAAAAGGGAGGCGGTTTAAGAATTTTCACAAGCTTTAGGAACAGTATTTTAAGTGATCGTTCGGATATGCGGCAGACAGTTTGGGGACTTTTGCCAGTAGATAGGAACGGGACTTTTGCCAGCGGTTGGAAGGTGAAGTTACGCGGGACAAATCATAAACAATTAAGCCAATCCCTACTTCTTAATTCGTCTTCAAAATTGTACCTTTGCCGCCTTGCTGTTAAAAAATGATAAAATACGAGGAAAATATCGAGGTTCAGGGTGCTCGCGTCCATAATCTCAAAAACATTGACGTTACCATCCCTAGGGAAAAATTGGTGGTAATTACCGGACTTTCGGGCAGTGGAAAATCATCCTTGGCTTTCGATACCATCTATGCCGAAGGACAGCGGCGCTATATCGAGACCTTTTCGGCCTATGCCCGACAATTTTTAGGCGGCTTGGAGCGGCCCGATGTGGACAAGATCGACGGTCTTTCCCCGGTTATTGCCATCGAGCAGAAAACCACTTCGAAATCCCCAAGGTCTACGGTCGGCACCATCACCGAAATCTATGATTTTTTACGTCTTTTGTTTGCCCGTGCCGGTTCGGCCTATAGCTACAATACCGGTGAAAAAATGGTTAGCTATAGTGACGAGCAGATCAAAGTCCTCATTAAGACCGACTACGATAGTAAAAAGATAAATATTCTGGCCCCGATCATTAAATCCAGAAAAGGCCATTATCGCGAACTGTTCCAACAAATCGGGAAGCAGGGTTTTGTCAAGGTAAGGGTCGACGGTAAAGTCCTTGATATTACCAAGGGCATGAAAGTGGACCGATACAAGACCCATGACATCGAAATCGTTATCGATAGATTGAAGGTCAACGATACAGAAGACCTCGACAAACGACTTTCCGAATCTATCAACACCGCCATGTACAGCGGTGATGACGTTTTAATGGTCTTGGAAGAAGGCGCCTCCGTAGCCCGTTATTTCAGTCGTGACCTAATGTGCCCCACGACGGGCATATCCTATCCCGTTCCCGAACCGAATACGTTTTCCTTTAACTCCCCAAAAGGTATGTGTTCCAACTGCAATGGTCTTGGCCATGTCTATGAGGTGAATGAAAATAAAATCTTTCCGAATAAAAAACTATCCATCAAATCCGGAGGTATTGCCCCATTAGGCGACTACAAAAAGTCATGGGCCTTCAAGCAAATCGAAACCATTGCCCAGCGCTATGACTTTAAGATTACCGATGCGATAGAGACCATTACTGATGAGGCCATGAACGTTTTGCTGCACGGCGGGCATGAAAGTTTCGAGGTCGATTCAAAAAGCTTGGGTGTAAAGCGGAACTATAAAATCGATTACGAAGGTATATCCCATTTTATCAAAAATCAATTTGAGGAAGCGGGTTCCACATCCATTAAACGATGGGCCAAGAGCTATATGGATAAGGTGATTTGCCCGACTTGCGATGGTACCCGATTGCGGGAAGAATCCCTCAATTTTAAGATAGACGAAAAGAACATCGCCGAATTGGCCCATCTGGATATTTCCGAACTGGCGGGCTTTTTTGAGGGATTGAACCAAAGATTGGAAGGTAACCAGCAAATTATTGCCGAAGAAATCATAAAGGAAATCAGCACCCGAATCCGATTTTTACTGGATGTAGGTCTGGATTATCTTTCCCTGAACCGCGGTTCTAAATCCCTATCCGGAGGCGAGGCCCAACGCATACGGCTGGCCACACAGATCGGCTCGCAGTTAGTGGGCGTCCTTTATGTTTTGGATGAGCCCAGTATCGGTCTCCATCAGCGGGACAATGACCGGTTGATAAAATCTCTGGAAGCCCTTCGGGATATCGGTAACTCCGTAATCGTCGTAGAACACGACCGCGATATGATCGAAAGGGCGGACCATGTCATCGATATCGGCCCCAGGGCGGGCAGGCATGGCGGTGAGATTATTTCCGAAGGACTTCCCAAAGACCTTAAGAACTTTCACACCCTGACCGCGGATTATATCACCGGGAGAAAGGAAATAGCCATACCCCAAAATCGCAGAAAGGGTAACGGTAAAAAAATAACCCTATCCGGTTGTACGGGCAACAACCTTAAAGACGTCACCATATCAATTCCCTTAGGGCAAATGATAGGGGTTACGGGCGTTTCGGGCAGTGGCAAATCCACTTTGATCAACGAGACCTTATACCCCATTATGAACGCCCACTATTTTAACGGGGTCAAAAAGCCGATGCCCTATAAAAAGATCAAGGGATTGGAACATATCGATAAGGTAATCGACATCAACCAATCCCCTATCGGACGTACCCCACGCTCCAATCCCGCAACCTATACTGGAGTTTTTAGTGAGATTCGGTCGCTTTTCGCCAAAACTCCCGAGGCCGCCATTCGCGGTTATAAACCGGGCCGTTTTAGTTTTAATGTGAAGGGCGGTCGCTGTGAAACCTGCGGAGGTGGTGGCGTACGCGTTATAGAAATGAACTTTTTGCCCGACGTTTATGTAGAATGCGAGACCTGTAACGGGAAACGCTTTAACCGTGAAACCCTGGAAATCAGGTATAAAGGGAAATCCATTGCCGATGTACTCGATATGACGATAAACGAAGCTGTCGATTTTTTTGAACTTATTCCCAAAATACATCGTAAGTTAAAGACGATACAAGACGTCGGATTGGGTTATATCACTTTAGGACAACAGTCCACTACCCTATCCGGGGGGGAGGCGCAACGCGTGAAATTGGCCACCGAACTATCGAAACTCAATACCGGAAATACTTTTTATATTTTGGACGAACCCACAACGGGACTCCATTTTGAGGATATCCGGGTACTCATGGAAGTTTTGAACCGTTTAGTGGACAAAGGAAATACCGTTCTGATTATCGAACACAATATGGATGTGATAAAAATGATGGATTATATCATCGATATCGGTTACGAAGGCGGTCGTGGAGGTGGCATGGTAGTAGCCAAAGGCACTCCCGAAACCGTGGCGAAAGACAAAAAAAGCTATACAGCGGAATATTTAAGGAAGGAATTGGCGTCAAAAAAACCAAAAATGGAACGTCAAGAAATCGGTGTATGAAGGTAAAAAAGCCATCCGTGGCGTCGCCACTGCCGTGATGGTTTTAAAAAAAATCATTAAAAAACCCATAAACAGCAAACGCCAAACCACAACGAATGCGAAAAGAACAACATCACAAAGGCTGGAACGAGATAAAGACCAACGATTCGTGGGCCATTTTTAAAATTATGGGCGAATTCGTCATGGGTTATGAAAAATTGGGCACAATAGGGCCCTGTGTCTCCGTTTTCGGGTCAGCCCGTACAAAACCCGGCGATACCTACTACGAACTGGCAGTCGCTATCGCACATAGTATTTCCGAAGCGGGCTACGGGGTAATCACTGGTGGCGGTCCCGGAATTATGGAGGCCGGAAACAAGGGGGCACATCTTGCCGGCGGAACATCCGTGGGACTTAATATCGATCTTCCGTTCGAACAGCATGATAATCCGTATATAGACAGCGACAAAAGCCTAGATTTTGATTATTTTTTTGTGAGAAAGGTGATGTTCGTCAAATATTCACAAGGTTTTGTCGTAATGCCCGGAGGTTTCGGTACTTTGGATGAACTTTTTGAGGCCATTACCCTGATACAAACCAATAAAATCGAAAAATTTCCCATTATCTTGGTCGTTTCCGATTTTTGGAACGGACTTATGGACTGGATAAAAAATACCATGCTCGAGGTTAAGAATATTAGCCCGCATGACCTTGACCTGATTCATATCGTAGATACCAAGGAAGAAGTCGTCGACATTATTGACTCATTTTATAAAGGACGTTCTTTGAGTCCTAATTTTTAATTCCCCTGTTTGAAACTAAAATCCCCCATACTGAAACTCCTTTTTATGAGCCTAATTTTTTCCGGTATGGGAAGAATGAGTGCCCAGCATGAAAACACCCTTACCGCAACACTAGATGGGCAAACCAAGGAAATAACCATCCAACAAGAATTCCTCTATAAAAATTCTTCGGCTTCGACCCTCGACGTGCTCTATTTCAACGATTGGGCCAATGCCTATGCCAGCAAGACTACCGGACTTGCGAAACGTTTTGCCGAGGAGTTCAAAAAAAGCCTACATCTGGCCAAAAATGACGAAAGGGGATACACCATTATAATGAGCGTTGTAGACGACGCCTATAGGGGACTGGAATGGGAACGGACCAAGGAAGAGGACATACTTAAAATTAAATTGAACGCTCCCTTACGCCCTGGTGAATCAACCCAACTTTTTCTTACCTATACCGTACAGCTTCCTGAAAACAAATTCACCCCTTACGGATACGGTAAAAACGACTCTTATTATCTAAAGGATTGGTATCTGACACCTGCAGTTTTTGATGATACCTGGCATCTATATTCCAATAAAAATCTGGAAGACCTATTCACGGGAATAACAAACACAACGATTAATTTTACATATCCTGACAGGCTATATTTAGCTTCGAACTATAGGGTCTTGGGCAATACGCATTTTCCAAACAGACAAATGGCCCAATTGCGTGGCGTCAATCAAAAGAATGGTGAACTAATTCTTACGCCCGAAAATCGTTTTACCACCCATGTCACACAAGAGATGACGGTAATTACGGATCTCGAGGCCTCTAAATACAGTGAACTCTCGCAAGGCCTGTCCATCAATCGCGTAACGGAATTTATCGAAGAACATCTGGGCAAATATCCTCACGAGCAGTTGCTGGTCAGTGAAATCGATTATGACAAAAATCAGTTGTACGGCCTCAATCAATTGCCTTCCTTTATCCGGCCCTATGAAGAACAGTTTCAGTTCGAGATGAAATTCTTAAAGACGGCACTGATCAATATTTTGGAAGAAACCCTGTACCTCGACCCGAGAAAAGACCAATGGCTCAACGACGCCATAGCGAACTATCTTATGATCGCCTACGTCGAAGAATACTATCCGGACCAAAAATTACTGGGCAAACTTTCAAAAATTTGGGGGATTCGCAGTTTTAATTTTGCCAAGATCGACTTTAACGAGCAGTATCCGCTTTTTTATATGCTAATGGCGCGGAGCAATATAGACCAATCCCTAAATACTCCGAACGATTCCCTGACCAAATTCAACCAAAAAATAGCGAACAAGTATAAAGCGGGACTCGGCCTATCTTATGTGGCAAGCTATATCGGAAAAGAAAAGGTTGATGAAAGCATAAAAACTTTTTACCAATATTACAACCTGAGCCGTGCCAAAATTCTGGATTTTGAGTCCATTTTAAAGCGCTCTACCGATATGGATATAAACTGGTTTTTTAGAGAGTATGTTTCCACGGACTGGAAGATTGATTTTAAGATAAAAAAAGTAGAGAAAACAAACGATTCGCTTAGGGTTACCCTGAAAAACAAATCAGGAACCAACGTGCCCATATCGCTGTTCGGGCTACGTAACGATTCCGTCGTATCAAAATATTGGTTTTCCGATATCAAGACCGAAAAAACGGTAACGATTCCCAAAAATGATGAGAAAAGGTTGGTATTGAACTATGACCAAAAAATACCGGAATTCAACCAACGTGACAACTGGAAATCATTGGGCGGTTTTTTATCCAGCAACAAGAAATTAAAGTTCACTTTTTTTAAGGATGTAGAAAATCCGTATTACAATCAGGTATTCTATGTACCGGTAATCAATTTTAACCTTTATGACGGATGGACCCCGGGCATGCGATTGTACAACAAGACGTTTTTGGAAAAGCCTTTTATATATGATGTTGAGCCCTCGTATTCGTTCCGTGAAAAGGCCCTTGTGGGTTCTGGTGGGCTGACCTATAGAAAGTACCTGAGCAAAAGCGGACTTTATGTAGCCAACTACCGCATAGGGGGTTCCACATATCATTTTCAGGAGAACTCCCGCTATACCACGATCACGCCTTCCATCAGTTTTGGTTGGCGGCCCGAAAATCTGATATCCAATAAGCGGGATTTTCTTTCTTTTCGATATGTGAACGTATTGAGGGACAAGGATGAAAGTTTGGGTGATTTCGAGACCCCACCCGACTACAGCGTCTTAAACGCTAGGTACACCAGTAGAAACCCGGGAATCATCAATTACCTCTCATGGTTCGGCGATGTACAGCACGCCAATGATTTCACGAAATTGGCCTTTGAGCTCGAATACCGAAAATTGTTCGAAAGCAACCGACAATTTAATTTCCGCTTTTTTGCCGGTAAGTTTTTACGTAACAAGACTACCGATTATACCGACCCCAATTACTTCAGTTTTGCCCTAGATCGGCCTACGGACTACCTCTTCGATTATGGCTATTTGGGCCGTTCTGAGGATTCTGGTATCTATAGCCAACAGATTATTATTGCCGAAGGCGGTTTCAAATCCTTTTTACCGAATCGCTACCGATTTGCCAACGATTGGTTGGCCACCGTGAACACCAGCGTAAACCTTTGGCAATGGATCGAAGTATATGGCGATGCCGGCTTTGTCAAGAACAATGGGGTCAGCGGTAAGTTCGTATACGATTCCGGATTTCGCCTAAACCTCCTGACCGACTACTTCGAACTATACTTTCCCGTATATTCCAATAATGGATGGGAAGTTTCCCAACCAAATTATGGCGAGAAAATCCGTTTTATTATTACCGTAAGTCCCAAAACCCTGATCGGGCTGTTTACGAGGCAGTGGTTTTAAATTGGCAATTAGCCTTTTCCTATCAAATTCTTAAAACGTATTGTTTTTCGGAAGGATTTTTAACAATCCCCTACTCCAATTCCTTGTTTTATAATTATTTTTAAATCGTCCTTTTATTTTTTTGGATTGTTTAACTCCCTTTGTTTTGATATTTTTGTAACAGTTCAAACATACTTAATGGATCTATCGCCTCAAACAAGTAACGACATCTCTTTTGACGACTTCAAGAAACAGATCTTGGAAGATTACAAAATAGCGGTACTTAGCAGAACCTGCAGTTTGATGGGTAGAAAAGAAGTGCTGACCGGAAAGGCAAAGTTCGGTATTTTCGGCGATGGAAAGGAACTTCCACAATTGGCAATGGCACGTTCTTTTAAAAATGGGGACTTCCGTAGTGGATATTATAGGGACCAGACCTTTATGATGGCCTTAGATCTTTTGAAGCCCAAAGATCTTTTCCATGCCCTTTACGCTACCACCGATATTGAAAAAGAGCCGATGAGCGCAGGTCGTCAGATGGTCGGGCATTTTCTAACCTATAGCTTAAACGAAGATGGCAGTTGGCGCGATTTGACCCAACAGAAAAACAGCAGTGCCGATATTTCTTGTACGGCAGGCCAGATGCCAAGGTTATTAGGTCTTGCGCAGGCCTCAAAAATATATCGAAACCTAAAAAATATCGATGCCTCGAAATTCTCCAAAAACGGTAACGAAGTAGCTTGGGGCACCATTGGCAACGCCAGTACCAGCGAGGGCATGTTCTTGGAAACTGTCAATGCCGGCGGAGTATTGCAAGTACCCATGGTCATTAGTATTTGGGACGATGATTACGGTATCTCCGTACCTCCGGAATACCATGCTACAAAAGAGGATATTTCGGAAATGCTCAGCGGTTTTCAACGCAGCGACGACCAAGAGGGCTATGAAATGTTCAAAGTAAAGGGCTGGGACTATACTGCTTTAATGCATACCTACGAAAATGCCTCCGACATCGCACGGGAAGAACACGTGCCCGTAGTCATACATGTTACCGAACTGACGCAGCCCCAAGGGCACTCCTCTTCGGGTTCCCACGAGCGCTACAAAAGTCAAGAACGGCTGCAATGGGAAAAAGAACACGATTGCAACAAAAAATTCCGGGAATGGATCTTGGAGACCGGCATTACGACCGAAGAAGAACTGAAATCCATCGAAAAGTCGATTTCAAAAGAAGTCCGGAGTGCCAAAAAAGAAGCTTGGGCGGAATATCTGGCCCCACACAAAACCTTAAAAAAGACGTTAACGAATCTGTTGGATAAAGTCGCCGCCAAAAGCCAGAACAAAAGTTTTATCACAAAGTTGAAAAATGATTTGATTGCCATCGAAGAACCTATAAAGAAAGAGCTGGCGGTCAGTGCGCGAAAAGCTTTCAGGTTTCTATTAGGAGAAGATTTTCAAGAAAAGAAAGAATTGCTAGAATGGACCAATACTTTTTTGGCGGACACACAACCCATGTACAGCAAAAATCTGTACAGCGAAAGACCGAACAGGGCGACCAATATACCAGAAGTAAAACCGGTCTATCCTGAAAATCCCGAAAAAGTAGACGGTCGTATCATCATAAGGGACAATTTCGACAAATTGTTTGAAAAATATCCGAATACCTTGATTTTCGGGGAAGATACAGGTGCCATCGGCGACGTAAACCAAGGGCTTGAGGGACTTCAAAAAAAATACGGGAAGATGCGTGTCGCAGATACCGGAATTCGCGAAACCAGTATTATCGGCCAAGGTACCGGAATGGCCCTTCGGGGATTAAGGCCCATCGCCGAAATCCAGTATCTGGATTATATTTTCTATGCCCTCGCTACCTTGACCGACGACGTTGCCTGTCTGCGTTATCGCACCTTCGGTAAGCAGAAAGTGCCACTAATCGTCCGCACTAGAGGTCACCGGCTCGAAGGTATCTGGCATTCCGGATCACCGATGGGCGCTTTGATACATTCCCTTCGCGGCATGTATATACTTTCGCCTAGGAATATGACACAAGCGGCCGGTTTCTACAATACACTGCTCAAAAGTGATGAACCGGCATTGGTTGTTGAAAGCCTGAACGGTTATCGTCTAAAGGAAGACCGCCCCACTAATTTAGGCGAACTTTGTACCCCTATCGGGGTCGTAGAAACGATAAAGGAAGGTAGGGATATCACCTTGGTTTCCTATGGATCGACCCTGCGTATTGTTGCCCAAGCGGTCGATGAACTGAAAGAGGTCGGTATCGATGCCGAAATAATCGATGCACAGACCTTATTGCCTTTTGACATCCGTCACGACACTTTGAAAAGCGTAAAAAAAACCAATCGGCTCTTGGTTATCGACGAAGACGTTCCCGGGGGATGTTCCGCTTATATTCTCAGTGAAATCCTAGAAATACAAGGCGCGTATCAATTTCTTGACAGTGCCCCACAAACGCTGAGCGCCAAGGCACATCGGCCAGCTTATGGCACCGACGGCGACTATTTCTCCAAGCCCAATGCCGAGGACGTGTTCGAAAGGGTGTATGCGATTATGCACGAAAGTGATCCCGAAAATTTTCCCCAGTTACGATAGTTGATAAAAATATCAAAAATAATAACGATTTTAAGCCGAAAAACGCATGCAAAATAAACTTTTAAACGATGTTGGACTGGCCATTCTTCGGATTGCACCCTCCGCCATGATTCTTACCCACGGTATTCCGAAATTTCAAAAAATTATTAACGGGAATCTCGAATTCGGTGATCCTTTGGGTATCGGGGCCGCGCCCTCGCTTTTTCTTGCAGTTATCGGCGAGGTTATCTGTCCGATATTGATAATCATTGGCTTTAAGACCCGTTGGATGGCAGTACCACCTGCGATCACCATGGCCGTTGCCGCCTTCATACACCATGCCTCGGATGATTTTGGAACCAAGGAAAAGGCGTTTTTGTACTTGGCCTTATTTATTGTCATTATTCTACTGGGTCCTGGAAGATATAGTATGGATAGGAAATAGATATTCTCTTTCCCTAATAATAAAACTAAACTCGAAATAGGATAATAGTACGTCAGGTACCTTTGAATTTTAAGGTGGAAAGTAAACTACTTCGGAGCAATTTGAACCTAAATCGGATACTAGACTAGATGAATATTAAATGATTTTCACCAAAAGCTCCTTCAACAAGTCGGATTGTGAAGCGGCATTCGCTCCGACCCCTTTTCCTTTCATATCCATTACCCGCAAGTGCGAGACAATTCCGCTTACCCGTTTCATAGGATAGTTTCGGGCAGCGAGCTGGATTTCGTCCACAAAATATGGATTGATCCGTAGCGCACTCGCCACACTTTTGGGCGAATGATCGTTTAAACCGTGGTATTGCAACAATTGTGTGAAAAAACTGTTCAACAGCGTTACCGTCAGTACAAAGGGATTGTCTTTCGGGTTTTGTGCAAAGTAGTTGATAATTCGGGTCGCCTTGACCACGTCGCGCTCCCCGATGGCCTTTTTCAGTTCGAAATTATTGTAGTCTTTGCTGATACCGATATGGGTTTCGATATCCTCGGGCGTAATCTCCGTTTTTTTGGCCAGTACGAACTGAAGCTTTTCGAGTTCATTGTTGATACGGCTCAGGTCGTTGCCCAAATATTCCGATAGCAATATGGACGCCTTGTGTGAGATACTGTATCCCTTGGCCTGTAGATGTTTACGGATCCATTCCGGCACCCGGTCATCATATAGTTTTTTACTCTCAAAAATAACCCCTTTGGCTTTGACCGTTTTATACAGTTTCTTTCGCTTGTCGATCTTTTTATACTTGTAGCAGATCACAAGTACCGTCGTAGTTTGCGGATTTTCGGCGTACTTCACCAATTGTTCGATAGTTCGGTAAAGTTCTTGGGCCTCCTTTACGATCACCACCTGCCTTTCGGCCATCATCGGATATCTTTTGGCGTTCGCGACGATATCGTCAATGGTAACGTCCTTACCGTAAAGCACCATTTGGTTGAATTCCTTTTCCTCCTCCTGAAGCACGTTCTTTTCAATGTAGGTGGCGATGGCATCGATATAATACGGCTCCTCCCCGAAAAGGAGGTAAAAGGGCTTGATTTTCCCCAACTTGATATCGGCAACTATCTTTTTTGCTTCGTCCATCCCAAAAAAATCATCAAATTTGTGCCATGCGACCGCTCAATTTCCCGGCTTATGGTTTTCGTCTCAAAAATAGCGAAAATAATATCCATATTTTTGATGCCATCCGTAAAAAGTTCGTGGTTTTACAGCCCGAGGAATGGGTACGCCAGCATGTCGTTAATTATCTGATGATCGATAAAAAATATCCCATGAGCCTTATTAACGTAGAGAAACAATTAACCATCAACCGAATGCGAAAACGCTATGACGTAGTGGTTTTCAAGCCCGATGGCCATATTGATATCCTAGTGGAATGCAAAGGCCCAAAAATAGAGATTACACAGCAGACCTTCGATCAGATAGCCAGGTACAATCTTCAACTTCAAGCCAATTATCTAATGGTGACCAATGGATTGGAACACTATTATTGTAAAATGGATTTCGATGCCGAAAAATATAGCTTTCTTACCGATATTCCTGATTTTAGCCGTTAATTTGCCATTGTTTTGCGCATCGCCATCGCCATACTCAACTGGAACGGAGAGGTACTTCTTGAAAGATACCTCGCTTCGGTGGTACGTTATTCCGAAGGGGCGGATATTTATGTAATCGACAATGCATCCACGGATGGTTCCGTAGCTTTTGTAAAAAGCAATTATCCTCAGGTACAAATCATCCAAAATACAGAAAATGGTGGGTTTTCGCGCGGATATAATGAAGGACTTAAAGATGTGGACGCCGATATTTTCTGCTTGTTGAATTCAGATGTTGAAGTCACCGAAGGCTGGTTGCCCCCGATTATAGCCGCCTTTACGCAACTACCGGAAGTGTCCATCATCCAGCCTAAAATATTGGACTTGATGCGCAAGGATCACTTTGAATATGCCGGTGCGGGCGGCGGGTTTATAGACCAGCTCGGTTACCCATTCTGTAGGGGCCGTATTTTTCAATCCCTGGAAAAGGATACCGGACAGTACGACGATACCCGTGAAATATTCTGGGCCACCGGTGCCTGTATGTTCATAAAAAGCAAGCTATACTGGGAGCTGGAGGGATTTGATGAAGACTACTTTGCTCATCAAGAAGAGGTAGATCTTTGCTGGCGGGCCAAAAACGATGGCCATACCGTTTTTTATGTGGGCAAATCCAAGGTGTATCATTTGGGAGGTTCTACCCTGAGCAACATGAATCCCAAAAAAACCTATCTCAATTTTAGGAACTCCCTATTTTCCATTACCAAAAACCTTCCTCGTCGGAAAGCTCTGGCCATTATCGTTTTTCGACTATTGCTTGACGGAATTGCCGCATTACGCTTTATTTTACAGTTCAAATTCAAGCATTGTTTTGCGATTCTCCGGGCACACCTTAGCTTTTACAGGCAGTTCCACAAAATGTACCACAAGAGAGAAAAAGCGAATTTTATTGTAAAGTATTACCTTACAAAGTCCATTGTATGGTCTCACTTCGTAGATGGTATCAATAAATTCGGTGTATTAATAAAAGATTAACTAATTTTGCCACGGCGAAAATGGACTATTGCCTAATTTTGGCACTTATTTTGAACAATCAAATCGAATCAAAACCTAATCTATTAATATCAAGTAATCCAAAATTATGAAAAAAATCATTTTAGGCTGTTTAGGAGCGACCTTATTGCTATCTTCTTGTGTATCGAACAAAAAATACGGCGAACTTGAGGCCAAACAAAAAGAAACCCAGGATCTTTTGAATTCCGCGACGGTAAAATTGAACGATTGTCTAGAGGAAAAGGCAACGAATGCCTCTAAATTGAAGACCCTACAAGATCAAAATTCATTCTTACAGGCCAACAATCAGGAATTGATCAATAATATGGGCAATATGACCACGCTTACCTCAAAGGGTGCCGAGAATCTTGAAAAATCCTTGGAAAGTCTCAAGGAAAAAGATTTAACCATACGAAAATTGCAGGATGCGATTACACGTAGGGATTCGGTGAATCTTTCGTTAGTACAAAGTTTGAAAGGTGTATTGGGTAATTTGGATGACGAGGATATCCAGATCAGCGTTGAAAAAGGTGTTGTTTTCGTATCGATTTCGGATAAATTATTGTTCAGCAGCGGAAGCTACAACGTGACCAACCGTGCCAAGGAAATTTTGGGCAAGGTTGCCAAAGTGGTCAACAACAAACCTGATTTCGAGTTTATGGTCGAAGGCCATACCGACGACGTACCCTACAGAGGTGGAAGTGGCGTACTAATGGACAACTGGGATTTGAGTGTCAAAAGAGCCACCTCGGTTGTACGTATACTGCAGAAAGATTTCAATGTAGATCCGAAGCGTATGACCGCTGCCGGCAGGTCGGAATACATTCCCCTTTCCATGACCGAAAAATCGAAAAACAGAAGAACCCGTATCGTGGTACTTCCGAAAATCGATCAGTTTTACAGTATGATCGAAGAGGGTATGGATGATCCGGCAATCAACAACTAAGCCGAATCACATAAAATAAACAAACCGCAGCTTTTTTACGCTGCGGTTTTTTTGTTGGGTAGACCTAAAAGGTGTTGCGCTGAGCTTGGTCGAAGGCTGTTCCCGACAGTAGGGAGGTTCCCTTCAGGTCAGGCAAAAAAACTTGCAGGTCGATTAATTGAAAATATCCAGATTCCCTTTTCCCTCACGTAAAATTATAGGTTCGTTGCCGGACAGATCGATTACCGTCGACGCCATATTATCGCCATAGCCACCGTCGATGACTACATCGACGAGCTTATGCCATTTTTCAAAGATCAGTTCGGGGTCGGTAGTGTATTCCAAAAGCTCGTCTTCATCATAAATTGAAGTAGAAACTATGGGATTTCCAAGACTTTCGACAAGCGCTTTGGCTATATTATTGTCAGGCACGCGAATACCGACCGTTTTTTTCTTTTTAAAATCCTTGGGCAAATTA
>NZ_JBGTHY010000549.1:0-29077 GCF_041745955.1 Pricia sp. | reverse complement strand
TCGGTTTATCGGGGTAGGATTTTGAGATTTTATGCAGTTCGAGAATCTTGCTGCCGACACGCTCCATATTGATTTCCAACTGTACCTCGTGCTCTTTACGCCGCTGGCTCGCCTTTGCCTTGATCTCCTGAAAATCGTCGATACGGGATTTTGACTTCGTAGTCCGCGCCTTGGGCTGCTTGCGCATCCAGCTCAGTTCTTTTTTGAAGAGTTGCTCCGATTTGTGCTGTTCCGCGGATTCCTGTTCGATCCGGGCTTCCTTTTTTTCGAGATAATAACTATAATTGCCTTTGTAGGGGTAGAGTTGGCCGTTATCGAGCTCAATAATCTCGTTGCAGACGCGTTCCAGAAAAAAGCGGTCGTGGGTGACCATGAACAGGGTCATATTTTCTTTGGCAAAATAGTCCTCCAGCCACTCGATCATCTCAAGGTCCAAATGGTTGGTGGGCTCGTCGAGTACCAACAGATCCGGTTTGTTGATCAGGGCATTCGTCAGGGCAAGCCGTTTTTTTTGTCCGCCGGAAAGCTCGCCCACGTTGGCGTGCAGGTCTTCCAGCTTTAGTTTAAAAAGGATTTGCTTGTAAAGCGTCTCGAAATCCCAGGCGTTATAACGTTCCATTCCCTCGAAAGCGGATTGGTAAGCATCGGCATCCTCGGGATTTTCCAAAGCCTTTTCATACTTGTGAATGACTTTTAGAATCTCGTTGTCCGAAGCAAAAATAGTCTCCTCGACTGTCAGATTCGGGTCAAGATCGGGCTCCTGCTCTAAAAAGGACATTCGGATGCCCTTGCGGTAATTGACCTGCCCGCTATCCGGCGAATCTGCGCCGGACATAATATTGAGTATGGACGTCTTGCCTGTCCCGTTTTTGGCAATCAACGCGATTTTTTGGTCTTTGTTGATGCCAAAGGAAAGATCTTTGAAGAGCACAAGCTCCCCGAAGGATTTGGAAATATTTTCTACCGAAAGAAGATTCATGTATTGGTTTCGATTAAGTTAAAATCTGCCGACGGCAGGCAGGTATGTGCTTTAGGGCATTGCAATTTAGTCATGCGATTTTTGGGGTTTGGTACGACCAGAACAGAAAAAGGTATCGAGCGCCCAGGGCCAACCATACCAAAATCAATAGCGGCGAGAAAACTTGTACACCGAACAGCCACAACACTGGGGTAAGGGCAAGTAAGACCAATAAAAGTAGGACGTATTTGGCGACCCAGTTCGGCCCTCTTTTTTGCGCGGCGATAAAGGCAAGGATCAAATTGAGGGGAAAGGCCCATAAAATATTGAAGTTGCCCGCGGTGGCGGTGTGATCGGTAAAAAACCAAAGGAAAACTATGACCATCCCCGCCAAACCGGTTACAAAGAAAAGGATAAAATCGAGCCACCGCCGTCGGGTGTTGGACTTAAAATCCGAATAGGTCAAAATCAGTACCGTTACAAGAAATACCGACAACCAAAAGGTGGGGGAAAGGAAAAAAGGAAGGGGGTTGTCGACCGGTGCGTAATCTAAAACTACATTTGGCTTTGAGGCCAAAGGTTTTGTGCCTAGTTGCGCCTGGCCCATCTGTTTCATAACATATTCAGGTAAGAACATATGCTCTTTGGGCGTTGCGATATCATCGATAACCGAACCTAGGGCCAGATCGATGCCGAAGCCGGACCAAGAGTTGATCGGTACATTTTGGTGGATGAGCTGTCTGTGGGTGTATAATTCGCTCAAATAATTCTCGTCGAGCGTTAGTTTGTCACCATAGACCTCTTTGAGCACGTCCCAAATTTTGGTCGCGCAGTTATTATAGAAGAAATCATAGGTATAGTCCCGGTTTTCGGGTAGATAATTGGTTTCGAGAAATTGAAAAAGAGATTTTCGCTGGTCTAGTGTAAGGTCGAGTACCTGTTCCTTTATCCAGCGTTTTTCTTGTTCGTATCCCAATAAAAAATAGGGAAAACGCTGCCGGGCCAGCGTATAGTTCAGTTTACCACGTGCGAATTTGGTGTAAAAATTCGGGGTAGTAAAATCGAACGTCCCATAATTATATACCGCGTCGATACCCAAGGTTGGGTCTTGGACCCGAATGGCGGTATGCCCAAAGGAAGAGTACAGCTCACTACCCGAACCCGCCGTAAGCACACTGATTTTAGAAAGTGGGGACAGTTTAGTTTCCTGGGAATATAACCCTAACGAGAAGCCAAATACTAATAAAAAAAATAATTTCTTCAATGGCATTTCAAACACTCAATGATTTAATGGCGCAAATATCCGAATAAATTACGGGCTGGCGTGATTCAGGGGAAATTGTATTATTTTTACGAACCGCAAAGCATTTCCATGAAAAGACACATTCCCAACCTGATTACCCTCCTCAACGTATTCTGCGGCTGCATCGCGACCGTATTCGCCGTGCTGAACCAATTGGAAATGGCGGCTATTTTTGTATTTTTGGGAATATTCTTCGATTTCTTCGACGGCCTTGCCGCACGGGTCTTGAACGTGAAAAGCGAACTTGGCCTACAACTCGATTCGTTGGCCGATGTGATTACCAGCGGCTTGGTGCCGGGTATCGTGATGTTTCAATTATTGGGAATGTCAATGACCGGAGGATGGAACGCTGGCGACATGTTGGGTTATGACCGTTCCGAAAACGGACTGTCCATTTTATTTAACCCGCTGCCATTACTTGGATTTCTCATTACCCTGGCCTCCGCATACCGCTTGGCCAAGTTCAATATCGACGAGAACCAGACCTCTTCTTTTATCGGCTTGCCCACGCCTGCGAACGCGCTGTTGATTCTTTCGTTGCCCTTAATTCTACTATATCAAAACAACGATGTTTTGAACGAAATTATCTTGAACCAGTGGTTCTTGATTGGTCTAACCCTATTGAGCACCTATCTATTAAATGCTAAAATCGAACTTTTCGCCCTAAAATTCAAGAATTGGGGCTTCAAGGACAATGCTTTGCGCTATATATTTATCATTATTAGTCTGGTGCTATTGATTACGCTGCAGTTTTTGGCGGTGCCGATAATCATTGTGTTTTATGTGTTGAGCTCGGTGGTGGCGAATTTGCAGACGAATAACGGGTGAGCAATTTATTTCACGGAGTTCCTAAAAATCCAATTTCTTCTTCCGTAACTCGAAATTTTTCCCCAGATAGACTTTCCGCACCATTTCATCGGCCGCCAGATCTTCGGGCAGGCCCGATTTTAAGATGCCGCCCTCGAACATAAGATAGGATCTTTCCGTAATGGCCAAGGTTTCCTGTACGTTGTGGTCAGTAATTAGGATACCGATATTTTTATCCTTTAACTGGGCAACAATCCGCTGGATGTCCTCGACCGCTACGGGGTCAACGCCTGCGAAAGGTTCATCCAACAAAATAAATTTAGGGTCTGTGGCCAAGGCGCGTGCGATTTCCGTTCGTCGCCGTTCGCCCCCGGAAAGTAGGTCGCCCCGGCTTTTTCGGATGTGGCCGAGTCCGAACTCCTCGATCAGCTCTTCCATTTTCATCAATTGCTCCTTCTTACTGAGCTTGGTCAGTTGCAGTACGCTCAAAATGTTCTTTTCGATACTTAATTTCCGGAACACAGAGGCTTCTTGAGCCAAGTAGCCGATACCATTCTGTGCCCTTTTGTACATGGGGAATTTGGTGATGTCCGTCCCCTCCAAATAAATGTTTCCGCCGTTCGGTTTTATCAGGCCGACAATCATGTAGAAAGAGGTAGTCTTTCCGGCACCGTTGGGCCCCAAAAGTCCGATGATTTCCCCTTGATTGACTTCCAAAGAGATTCCATTGACGACCTTGCGCCCTCGGTAGGATTTCATGATGTTTTCGGCTCTTAGTTTCATTTGGCTAAGTTCAAGTTCAATCGCAATTTCAAGTTCAAAAAATTCAAAATTCAATCGCTACTTCGTAGCTGTTCAATGTTCAAAAAGTGAATAAGCCCGCTTGCCGACAGGGCAGGTTTGTTGGTTTATGAGTTTATAAAAATAATTTCACTGCAACCGCAACTTCCTATTTTTTAACCGCTTTCCCCTGCGCCCGACGTTCCTTTTTGGCTTCCCGTTTCAAGACCACTTTCGAAATATAGATGCTTACTTGATAGAGTAAGAGTACCGGCACGGCCACGACTATCTGGCTGGCGACATCGGGGGGCGTGATTACCGCCGAGAGTATCAATACGACGACCAAGGCTATTTTTCGGTATTTTTTGAGGATTTCCGGGGTTACGATACCGACCTTGGTCAGAAAGTAGATGATGATTGGTAGCTCAAAAAGCACGCCACAAGCTAAGACGGCGGCCCTTACCGTACTGATATATGAATCGAGATCGAATTCGTTGAGTACGATCTCGCTGACCTGATAGGTGCCTAAAAAGTTGATGGATAGGGGGGCGACCACGTAATATCCGAAAAGCACGCCCATGAAGAACAGCATTGAGGCGACGAAAATGAAGCCTCTTGAATGCTGCCTTTCCCTAGGATGAAGACCCGGACTGATGAATTTCCAAAGCTCGTAAAGAACATAGGGGAACCCTATAATGAAGCCCACATAAATAGCGGTCCAGATATCGGCCGAGAATTGTCCCCCCATGGTGCGGCTTTGTATGGTAAAGGGCAGCTCGTCTTTGCAAAATGCGGAATCAAAGCCCAAGGAGGTAGCAATATCGCAAAACAACCGGTAAGTGGGAAAATCCATTCTTGAAGGCCCAAAGATAATGGTATCGAAAACGAACCCACTAAATGAAAAGGCGACGATTCCTAGAATAACCACTGCTAAGACAGATCGGATCAAGTGCCAGCGCAGTTCCTCCAAATGATCAAGGAACGACATTTCGTCGGGGGATTTGGTGTTGGTTTTTGCCATTGCGCTTAGTTATAGGATGCCTTCATGAATTAGATTGTGCAAATGTACAACACCGCTATATTTTTTACCGTCCACGCCCAATAATTGTGAAATGCCCCAGTTCTGCATCAGTTCCAAAGCCTCGATGGCAAGCACTTCTATCGGTATCGTCTTAGGGTTCGAGGTCATAATATCCTTGGCGATGAGTCCGCTGATATTGTCGTATTTGTTGAGCATTCTACGGATGTCACCGTCCGTTATGATTCCCACGATTCCATCGTTTTGGATTACCGCGGTAACGCCCAGCATCTTTTCTGAAATTTCTACGATCACCTGCTTGACCGGAGTATCGATATCCACTTCAGGTCGTTGGTTATTGGCAACAATATCGGAAACCCTAAGATAAAGGCGCTTACCCAGGGCGCCACCAGGATGGTATTTGGCAAAATCGGTACTGCTGAACCCCTTGATTTCCAATAGACAGATAGCCAGGGCGTCACCCATGACCAATTGGGCAGTGGTACTGGTAGTGGGTGCGAGATTATTGGGACAGGCCTCTTTTTCTACGAAAGTATTGAGAACAAAATCGGCCTGCTGTCCTAAGAACGAATCGGGGTTGCCGGTCATACCTATCAGTTTATTCTTGCCCCGTTTTATCAAAGGCACCAACATCTTGATTTCCGGGGTACTACCGCTTTTTGAGATACAGATGACAACGTCGTTTTCTTGAATGGTGCCGAGATCACCGTGAATGGCATCGCCCGCATGCATGAATATGGCGGGCGTTCCCGTGGAGTTTAAGGTGGCGGCAATTTTTGTGGCTATTATAGCGCTTTTTCCGATGCCGGAAACGATAATCCTCCCTTTGGATTCTATGATACAGTTCACCGCATCGGAAAATCCTTCGTTGACCAGGGTAGACAAATGGCTTATAGCGGCACTTTCGGTCTCTATCGTTCTTCTGGCTATGGCAAGAATGCTTTGGGCGTCGGTCAAATCAAGATCAATATTAAACGTTTTTATTCTTTGAAGTATACGTACTAAAAATCCAATGGTTTGCTAAAACTATCCAAAAAATAAAATGGATTTTAAAAGTTTGTTTTATCTTTAAAAAGTGGTCTGAAGGATTTTTGTATCCTCACAAAATTACATAATCCATTTCACAGGACAGCAAATTACGAATTCTCAAAGAAAATAAATTATAAACAAGTCGTAGGTCGCCCAACCAAAAATACGTAACTTAATCCCTTGACTATTAGTAATAACAATGACAAATGAAAATATTCCGTTGAACAAGACGGATTTACACGCCTCCCTTAAAAAATATTTTGGTTTTTCCGATTTCAAAGGTCTGCAAGAAGATGTGATTACAAACATCGTTCAGGGCAACAATACCTTTGCCATCATGCCCACGGGCGGTGGAAAATCCTTATGCTATCAACTTCCGGCCCTGATACAGGAAGGTACGGCAATCGTTGTATCGCCCTTGATCGCCCTTATGAAAAATCAGGTCGATGCCATTCGCGGAATTTCCTCCCATCATGGTATCGCCCATGTACTAAACTCCTCCCTCACCAAAAGTGAGGTGAAACAAGTAAAGCAGGATGTTAGCGACGGCTTTACCAAACTGCTCTATGTAGCCCCCGAATCATTGACAAAGGACGATTATGTCGATTTTTTGAAATCGGTAAAACTCTCGTTCACAGCTATCGACGAAGCCCACTGTATATCGGAATGGGGCCATGACTTTAGGCCCGAATATCGTAATCTTCGGTCCATAGTAGATCGGTTGAATTCAAGCATGCCCATAATTGCGCTCACCGCTACGGCTACCCCGAAAGTACAGGAAGATATTCTCAAGAATTTGGGAATACCCGGGGCAAAAACGTTCAAAGCATCCTTCAATCGGCCCAACCTATATTATGAGGTTCGCCCGAAGACCGCCGATGTCGATTCCGATATTATTCGGTTTGTCAAAAAGAATGCGGGCAAATCGGGTATTATTTACTGCCTAAGCAGAAAGCGTGTGGAGCAGTTGGCCCAAATTTTACAGGTAAATGGGGTGAGCGCGGTGCCCTATCACGCCGGTTTCGATGCCAAGACACGATCTAAATATCAGGATATGTTCTTGATGGAGGATGTCGATGTGGTCATTGCCACCATCGCTTTCGGAATGGGTATCGATAAGCCCGATGTGCGATTCGTCATCCATAACGACATCCCGAAAAGTATCGAGAGCTATTATCAGGAGACCGGTCGTGCCGGAAGGGATGGTGGCGAAGGGCATTGTTTGGCATTTTATGCCTATAAGGATATCGAAAAGTTGGAAAAGTTCATATCCAACAAACCCGTGGCGGAACAGGAAATCGGTAATGCCCTGCTTCAGGAAGTAGTCGCCTATGCCGAAACCTCGATGAGCCGTATAAAATTCATGCTGCATTATTTCGGTGAGGAATTTGATGAAGTAAATGGCGATGGGGCGGAAATGGACGATAACATCCAAAATCCCAAGGAAAAGCAAGAAGCCAAAGACGATGTCATAAAACTCATACGATCGGTAAAGGCGACAAGCGAAAAGTTCAAGTCCAAAGAAATCGTAAAAACCCTCACCGGAAAAGTGAATGCCCTGGTCTCATCGCATAAGGCGGATGAGAAGTCCGTTTTCGGTATCGGCGCGGATAAGGACAAAAGTTATTGGATGGCGTTGATACGCCAGGTGCTCGTAGCCGGCCTTCTCAAAAAGGAAATCGAACAGTATGGAATTCTGCATGTTACCGAGAAAGGGAAATCCTTTTTAAAGAAACCTGTGTCTTTTATGATGACGAAAGACCATACCTATAGTGAGGAGAAAGTCAATGATATAATAAGTAACGTTAAGGCGGGGGTCACCGATGAAAAATTATTGAAACAGCTGAAAGACCTTCGCAAGGGCCAGGCGAAGAAACTGGGCGTACCCCCTTTCGTAATCTTTCAGGACCCTTCTTTAGACGATATGGCGATGAAATACCCGATCACTCACGAAGAATTGACCAATATACATGGGGTAGGGGAAGGGAAGGCCAAAAAATATGGAAGACCTTTTATCGAGTTCATTGCCAACTACGTTGAGGAATACGATATTATTCGCCCCGATGACCTGGTGGTCAAAAGTACAGGAGCGAATTCCGGTTTAAAACTTTATATTATCCAAAATGTGGACCGGAAACTTCCGCTTACGGATATAGCTTCTTCAAAGGGACTTAAAATACCCGAGCTGATACAGGAAATGGAACAGATTGTATACAGCGGCACCAAATTGAACCTTAATTATTGGATCAACGAGGTCTTGGACGAGGACCAACAGGAAGAAATCCACGATTACTTCCTAGAAGCGGAAACCGACGATATCGACGAAGCCATGGAAGAATTCGACGGCGATTACGAAGATGATGAGCTGCGACTTTATCGATTGAAGTTTATAAGTGAGGTGGCGAACTGATTTTTTTTACAACCGACTGCCCATAAATATTCTCTCTAACGGCCGATTTTAATTCCTTAAAATAATTTTAGCTTGACTTAAGACTCATCTCATCTGGCGGAAGTACCACCATTATCACCAGTCCTTTTTAATTGACGCTGTATCTTTTCGATGGCCGATTCGATAGATTTATCCGGTTCTATAATATTGTACTCGCCCCAAAAATCGGGATCCGCAAACCCAATGGCTTCGTCGGCCAAAATAATTGACGATTTAATCCTGTCCCTTGATTTAGGGAAATCGGCGGCCATATTTTTCTCCCAATCCGTTACCGCCATTTCACAGGTCATACTGTAAACGGAATTGAAAAGCCGCTTGTCCCAATTGATCTTGAATTCCATGAGAACATTGCTGTATCCGTAGTACCATTTACCGTCCTTTTCCCTGTAATCTACACGGTAGGCCACTTCGGTAGGCCATACCCTTGCGTTAGCCGGCTTTTTACGTACGAACATGCGCGATGCAATATCCTTATCGGTAATGTTCAACGAAAAGATCGCGCTGGTAAGGATTTTGTTTTGGGCATCGATATAGAGTTTACCCTGGTAAAGAGGGTCTAAAATCGATTCAAGCTGCTTAAAATCGACTACATAGATCAGTCGGTCATTTACCCTTGTCGAGCGGTCAAAACTGAAGTTGTAATTTTCTAGGGTCTCATCTGTAAAAATATACTCCGGATACTTCATTACGTCGACGAACAGAGCGTTGAAAGGCCCTCCCTGTAATTTTAGGGCTAGGGTATCCAATTTGTCGTAATCGGTGCTTTTACGGGCTTTGTAGAGCTTTACCCCATCTTTTTTAAGGGAGTTGTAGGGCGTTTTGTAAATATTGACCACGGCTTCGGACAGTGACACATTTTTCCTTCTTTTTCTGATGGTTTCCCGGTAGAAGGCGGTCATAAGGGTCGAATCGTCAAAATAGTTTTCGCCTTTTCGCTTTAAAGTTTCCCTTACAAGAGCCTCTGCGTCTTTGGGCACCTCGACGTTCACTTCCGGTAGTTCCGTAATTGAAACACTCAATTCTATTTTGTTATTTCCGTTTTCATCGAATTGGATTAAGGGTATGGCCTTGGTGCGATATCCTAGAAAAGATACCAATACATTGGACTCATTGACATCGTCGAGAATATCGTTGGGCACCTTGAGCGAAAATTCACCATCGGCGTTCGTTATGGTACTGACGTTCGTACCCTCAATGGCTACGGTTGCAAAGACCAAGGACTTATTTGAGTCTTCGCCCGTTACCTCGCCCTTGAACTGTTTAAAGCTTTGGTCTTGTTGCTCCTGTCCCATATCCTGAAAAAAGGCATATGCGGATTGCGTTCCCGGTACCAGGATTAACGACAGCATGATGCATGCCGCAAGCCAGGATTTTGTTGAGATTTCAATTGTTTTCCGTATCATGAGGAATACTTGGTGACCCACTTTATTATGGGTAATCTAAGTTAATGATTTTAAACGAGATAGAACGTTAAAAAAGTTAAAATTATCGTATAGGGTTTTGAAGGCGTAAACACCACAGTATACTTTGAAAAATTGAGATGTTTTTGGTAAGTCAACTACCTACAGATTGGTTTTTACTTTTTGTGGATTTTGTCCGAGGAAGCCGTCAAACGATTGATTTCAACGAGTTCCGCTTCGGTCAAATCCCGCCATTTGCCAACGGGAACATCCAACGTAACGTTCATGATACGTATGCGTTTAAGGTGTTTTACACGATAGTCGAGATGCTCGCACATACGGCGGATCTGTCGGTTAAGGCCTTGGGTAAGGATAATTTTGAATTCCCGGTTACCAATCTGGGCCACCTCACATTTTTTGGTAAGGGTATCTAAAATAGGAACGCCATTGCGCATTTTTTGCAGAAAGTCCTCGCTAATCGGTCGGTCGACCGTTACGAGATACTCCTTTTCGTGGCCATTTCGGGAACGTAAGATCTTATTTACGATGTCACCATCATCGGTAAGAAAGATTAGGCCTTCGCTAGGCTTATCCAACCGCCCGATGGGGAAAATGCGTTTCGGATAATTGATAAAATCGATGATATTGTCTTTTTCCACCCTTGTATCCGTAGTGCAGACGATGCCAATGGGTTTATTAAAGGCCAAATACACCGGTTTTTCTTGGGGCTCGGTAATTCGTTTACCGTCGACCCTGACCTCGTCGTCATCGGTAATTTTCGTACCCATTTCCGGTACTTGGCCGTTGATGGTAACCCGCCCTTGTTCAATGAGTTTGTCGGCCGCGCGTCGGGAGCAGTAGCCGACCTCGCTGAGGTATTTGTTGATTCGGGTCTGTTTGGGGTCCGGCACTTATTTTATTTTTTAAAAGTGCTAAGTTAAGGGAATTATGGATGTATCTCAATAGTGGTTCTTCCCTATCTGAATTCGTTAGGTTCTCCCACAAGACCCTTCATTTTTTTCGATTCAGTTCGTAGCCATATAATTGCCTCCCCAACTCCGCCAAAAAGGGAATACCGACTTCATCGTATTCATAGGAATCATCATTAAAGATACCGTTTTTATTTACCAAAATCGTGGCGGTCAGCATAAATTCCACCTCATTTTGGGTGTCGGTGATATAAGCGCAATCGGTTAACGTGCCGTAGGCGAAACCTACTTTGTTGTATATTTTGATATTTGATGGGATGTTTTTCTTGGTATCCCCGAACATAAAAAATTTGCAGTAGCCGTCATAGTATTCATCCGCATCATATCCAACCTTTCGGGGTACGGTATGCATGGCGGTCAAGAGAAATTCCCGTTGTTCTTCACTTAATTGAAAGCGTTCTTCGGATGCAAAGTTTAGGGGAAAAATGACCCTTTTTAAGAGCTCGTGCTGGGCTTGGATGGGATACCGGTTTTTAAGGCTGAAATCGAAAGGTGCTGCGATAAGGGAGTCTTCTTCGTAAAATCCAGAACCTTTTTTAATTCCTTTTAAATCAAGGGATTGTGGAGCTGTGTTAAAGATGCCCTCTAAAATTGTGGTCGTGCTGTCGTTTTGGTAGATAATCAAGGGTTTCGTGGTCAGGTCGTCGGAATGTTGCCCCAATCGATGGGCAATCCGAACGGGCCTGATACCCTTTTCTTCCAGTCCCAAATTTATGGCATCTTGGCCTAAGAACTCCACCAACCGATTGTTGGCGTCGTTGTCGCTTACGGCAAATATTTGCGAAATCGCTTCGGCAAAAGTGGTTTCTACGGAATCCCCTTCCACGTAGAAGCGGGTGTCTCGGTCAAGATCGGCAGTACCGTTCAATTTTTCAAGGGCTAGCATCGCTATGGGGAATTTCACCGTGCTGGCCGGATAAAAATAGGTATCCGCATCGACCTGAAAATCATAGTCCGTGAAAATGACACTATCCTTTTTTCGGTCGATTTGGGTATACCGGATCTGCACCTCGTACTGCGCCACGCTATCCATTACCCCTTTGATCTTCGGATTTTGGGAGGCCAGCGCATTTTCCAATGGGTTTCTTTTCGGTTTTTGTACCGAACACGAAAATAGGGTCGCACTTATAATGAGGAATGAGACTATGCGAATGTTCATTGTAGTATATTGAATTTTAAGGGACAGCGGTAAGCGTTTTGAAACCTTCTATCTGACGGGCAGGAAAATTTAAGTTCAATTTTCCCTACGTCATCGAACCTGTAAGCTTCAATTTGCCCCTAAGCGCCCTCATAAATCTCCCCACGATGCGGTTTTAGGGCATCCCGAACAGCGATCATCTCATTTTCCGCGACGACCATAAAGGCAAAACTGAGCATATCGCTGACGTCGTGATGGCCGGTAATGTTCAAGGCCGTTTCTTCGATGGCGATATATTCCTTAAGATGCTTTTCGTGATGTTCGGCGGTCTTAGCGGCCGCGGGACCTCGAAAGTCCCAAATCAGTTTTATTTTTTTTGCCATTAAAAAAGTTTATGGGCCCCCCCGTCGGACGGTCGGACAGATTTATACCTTTAAAAATTCAGAAAAAGCTTTTTTCGAGCATGCGGCATCCTATTGACATGGGTCTAAACAACGTGCCATCGGTCATCCGTCATCGAACATCGATCCCCTACAATTTCCAATGCTGAAGCGTCAACGAAATTAACGAATAATCCCCGCCCGCCCCCAAAATTCTGTTAAGTAATAATAAGGTATGCTTGCGCAGCGTTAGGCTTTTGTTATTTTTGCGCAATGAAACCAGTAACGCCTTCCCATAAATATATATGGTGCTGTCTTTTTGCGATGGTACTTTTGGGAGCCTGTGACTCCATCTGGAGAAAAGAACAGCCCAAGGCTTTGGCGAGGGTCGGCGAAAAATACCTGTACACAGCGGATGTAATAGCGCTTATGGGCAAAAACCTGTCCAAAGAGGATAGTGCTTCTTTTGTGACCAATTACATCAACAATTGGGCGTCAAAACAACTGCTTCTCGATAAGGCAAAAATCAACCTGCCCGAAGATAAACTGGCGGATTACGATGCCCTAGTGGCCGATTATCGCACCGATCTGTACACTCGCGCGTACAAGGAGGCCTTGGTACAGCAGGTGAACGATTCGACCGTTAGCAAGGCACAGATCGAAAGTTTTTACGAAAAGGAAAAGGAGAATTTCCGTTTGAAGGAAATGTTGGTAAAGCTGAGGTTCGTAGCCCTTCCCAAAGATTTTTTGAACAAGGTGGAAGTGGCCGAACGGCTAAAGAATTTCGGGGAAAAAGACCGTATTGTACTCGACTCCATCAGCGTTCAGTTTCGAAAAACGAGTTTCAACGACTCGATATGGATAACAGCCTCCCGAATCATCGATGAAATTCCGCCGTTGACTTTCGAAAACGTGGATAAACAACTAAAGAAATCACAATTCCTAAATTTAGAGGACGATAACGGGGTATATTTGGCCAAGATCCTCGATGTGAGGCCCGTGGACGATATCGCGCCGCTATCCTTTATCGAACCTACCATTGAACAGGTACTTTTAAGTCGGAGGAAACTGGACTTTATACGTAAACTGGAAACCGAAGTTATAGATGAGGCAATCAAAAAAAAAGAATTTGAGATATATGAAACGGATAAAAATAATAAAAGGTATGAAGATGAATAGGATGTGGTCATTTTTTGGGATGTTATGTGTGTATGGGGTAACATTCGCCCAGCAGACCGGCGAATTGCCCGACACCCAGATCGAACCTGAACAGAACGAACCTGTTTTAGAGGCAAGCCTTGACGTTAAAAGGGATACTACAAGGAATTTCAAGAAAATAAAATTGGATGGTATCGCCGCAGTTGTGGGCGATTATGTAATATTGGATTCCGACATCGAAAAGACCCTGATAGATCTTAAAAGTCAGGGCGTGTCCACCGAGGAGGTTACCCGATGCGGACTCCTAGGAAAACTGATGGAAGACCGTCTTTATGCGCATCAGGCAGTACAGGATAGCCTTTTGGTTTCCGACGATGAGGTATCCGCGACCACCGAGCGACAGATTCAGTCGTTCGTACAGCAGACGGGTTCCATGGAAAAATTGTTAAAATTCTACAGGAAAGAGGATGAGGCCAGCCTGCGCGAGGATATCAATAAAATCAACAAATTGCGTATGCTTTCCGAAAAAATGCAGACGAGCATTGTAGAGAAAATCGAGATTACGCCCGAAGAGGTACGACAGTTCTACAACAATATTCCCGAAGATGAACGCCCCGTTTTTGGGGCTGAAATGGAAATAGCCCAGATTGTAAAGGCTCCTAAACCGACGGAGGAGGAAAAGCAAAAGACTGTTGACAGACTTAATAAGATCAGGGCCGACGTGTTGGATAATGATTCTAGTTTCAGCGTAAAGGCTATTTTGTATTCCGAGGATCCGGGATCTAAGCCTAATGGCGGTTTAATAGAAAATGTCACGCGAGAATCGGGATTCTTTAAAGAATGGAAAGATGCTGTCTTTAGCCTAAAGCAAGGTGAAATTTCAGAGCCTATAGAAACAGTTGCTGGATATCATATCATTTTCTTGGAAAAAATCAGGGGACAAGAACGGGATGTACGTCATATTCTGATGCAGCCTGAAGTCTCGCAAACCGCATTGGCCGAGGTGAAGAAAGAACTCGATACCATCAGGCAACATATCATGGACGGGAAGTATACCTTCGCCGAGGCGGCCCTTAATTTTTCCGATGAAAAAGAGACCAAGTTCGATGGCGGACTTTTACGGAATCCCATCAACTACGATTCCCGCTTTGAATTGACCAAGATGGACCCGGCGCTTTACAATCAAGTCCGTAGTCTAAAGGACGACGAAATCTCCTATCCTCTTATAGAAAATGACCCCAGAGGCGGCGGTCCGAAATATAAGCTATTGAAAGTAACGAACCGTTATGACGAACATACGGCCGATTTTGCCAAAGATTATACCAAGATCCAAGAATTGGCCAAAACCGAAAAACAGTATAAAGCCATCAAGAAATGGATGGATAAATACATATCGGATACCTATGTCAGCGTAAGCGAGAGCAATAGAGGCTGTGATTTCGCCAACGATTGGGTAAAGGAGTAAGGGCATGTCAGACGTAGCCGCAATCAACAAACTGGTAGAAAAACACAACGCCCTTAAGGCAGAAATTGCCAAGGTGATCATAGGGCAGACTGTGGTCATCGACCAAATTCTTTTGAGCATCTATACGGGTGGGCACTCCCTGCTTATCGGTGTCCCGGGTTTGGCAAAGACCTTAATGGTCAATACCATCGCCCAGACCTTAGGCCTCGACTTCAAACGCATACAATTTACTCCTGATTTGATGCCCAGCGATATTCTGGGCAGTGAGGTGCTGGACCAAAACCGGAATTTCAAGTTCATCAAAGGCCCGATTTTCGCCAATATCATCTTGGCCGATGAAATCAACCGTACCCCTCCGAAAACCCAGGCGGCCTTGCTCGAAGCCATGCAAGAGCGATCGGTGACCATTGCCGGGCAGCAGCATAAACTCCAACTGCCCTATTTCGTACTGGCCACCCAGAACCCGATAGAGCAGGAGGGAACCTACCCTTTGCCGGAAGCACAGCTCGACCGTTTTATGTTCGCGATTGAACTCAAATATCCATCGGTAGCCGAAGAGATGCAAGTGGTCAAGAGTACGACTTCCGACATCGAAATATCGGTAAACGCCCTTTTCAACGCCCAGGAAATTTTAGAGGTCCAACATTTGGTACGCCGTATTCCCGTACCCGACAATGTCGTTGAATATGCCGTAAAACTGGTCAACAGTACCAGGCCCAATCTAGATTCGGCATCCGATTTTGTCAAACAATTTATCGATTGGGGCGCAGGGCCCCGTGCCTCCCAGAATTTGATTTTAGGCGCTAAAGCAAACGCGGCTATCCATGGAAAGTTCTCTCCCGATATAGAAGATGTTAAAGCCGTCGCCATGGGTATCTTACGGCACCGGATCATCAAAAACTACAAGGCCGAGGCCGAGGGTATTTCCGAGGAGGATATTATTGGGAGGTTGTTGTAGGGTCTATGTATCCTAAAAATCCCCAGAAATCCTCAAAATCCTAGTGCTTTTTTAGTAATTTTGTGGGATTGTAAAACCAGCTTAAAAATACACGATAATGGCATTCGACATAGACATGATCAAAGGGGTATACGCCAAGATGGCCGAACGGGTGGACAAGGCACGCGAAGTGACCGGCAAACCCTTGACCCTTTCGGAGAAAATATTATACTCCCATTTGTGGGATGGTAACCCCACCAAGGCCTTTACCCGTGCCAAGGATTATGTCGATTTTGCCCCCGATCGTATCGCCTGTCAAGATGCTACGGCGCAAATGGCGCTTTTACAGTTTATGCAGGCCGGCAAGCCCCAAGTGGCCGTGCCTACTACGGTACATTGTGATCACCTGATACAGGCCAAGAGTGGTGCCGCGGCCGATTTGAAATCCGCTAACAGTACCAGTGCCGAAGTTTTTGATTTCTTGGAATCCGTTTCCAACAAATACGGTATCGGATTTTGGAAACCTGGAGCAGGTATTATTCACCAAGTAGTTTTGGAAAACTACGCGTTTCCCGGAGGGATGATGATCGGTACCGACTCACATACCGTTAATGCCGGCGGCTTGGGCATGGTCGCCATCGGTGTCGGTGGCGCCGATGCCGTTGATGTGATGGCCGGAATGGCTTGGGAATTGAAATTCCCCAAGTTGATCGGCGTTAAGCTAACGGGCAACATTTCAGGGTGGACTTCCGCCAAAGATGTTATCTTAAAGGTAGCGGGAATCCTTACTGTAAAAGGGGGTACCGGAGCGATAATCGAATATTTCGGCGAAGGTGCCAAAAATCTATCCTGTACAGGAAAAGGAACCATCTGCAACATGGGGGCCGAGGTTGGTGCCACGACGTCCACTTTCGGCTATGACGATTCCATGGAGCGGTATCTTCGGGCGACCGAAAGGAGCGAGGTGGCCGATGAAGCCAATAAAATACGCGAACATCTTACTGCCGACGCCGAAGTATACGAGAATCCCTCCAACTACTTTGACGAACTTATCGAAATCAATTTAGATGAATTGAGACCCCACCTAAACGGTCCGTTTACTCCAGATTTGGCGACGCCCGTAGGTCAATTGGGCATTAAGGCCAGGGAAAACGATTGGCCCATCAATGTCGATTGGGGCTTGATCGGATCTTGTACCAATTCCTCCTATGAAGATCTTACGCGTGCGGCATCCATAGCCAAACAGGCAATTACCAAGAAAATAAAGCCGAAATCCGATTTTGGGATCAATCCCGGTTCGGAGCAGATTCGCTTTACCGCCGAGCGCGATGGCCTGCTGCAGATTTTTGAAGATCTGGGCGCGACCATCTTTACCAATGCCTGTGGTCCGTGCATCGGGCAGTGGGACAGAAGCGATATGAAAGGCGACGAAAAAAATACCATTGTACACTCCTTTAACCGAAATTTCTCCAAAAGGGCCGATGGAAATCCCAATACCCACGCTTTTGTAGGTTCGCCAGAAATGGTGGCGGCGATAGCGATTTCCGGAAAGTTGGATTTCGACCCCATGAACGATACGCTGATCAACGAAGATGGCGAAGAAGTGATGTTAGACGAGCCGATGGGCATTGAATTGCCCCCAAAAGGCTTCGAAGTCGAGGACGCCGGATATCTGGCACCCCGTGAAGATGGCACGAGTGTAGCGGTCAAAGTGGCCAAAGATTCCGAACGCCTGCAGCTTTTAGATCCTTTCGAACCGATTACCCCCGACGAACTGCAAGGTGTAAAATTATTGATCAAGGCCTTTGGTAAATGTACTACGGACCATATCTCAATGGCCGGACCTTGGTTGCGTTTCCGTGGCCATTTAGACAATATCGCCAACAATACGTTAATTGGAGCGGTCAATGCCTTCAATAAAAAGACCAATTTTGTCAAGAACCAATTGACAGGCGAATATGGCGGTGTGCCTGACGTACAAAGAGCCTATAAAGCAAAGGGCATTAAAACCATAGTTGTGGGCGACCATAACTACGGCGAGGGATCGTCGCGGGAACATGCGGCCATGCAGCCCCGTTTCTTGGGCGTTGCCGCCGTATTGGTGAAGTCCTTCGCCCGTATCCACGAGACGAATTTGAAGAAACAGGGTATGTTAGGCCTGACCTTCGCCAACGAAAAGGAGTATGATCTGATACAGGAAGACGACACCTTTAATTTTATCGATATTGCGGATTTCGCTCCAGATAAACCATTGACCATCGAAGTGGTCCATGCCGATGGAAGCAAAGACACTATCAAGGCAAACCACACCTATAACGCCGCACAGATCGGCTGGTTCAGCGAAGGTTCGGCACTCAATGTCATTAAAAGAGAGAACGCAGCTTAATTTTGGGTTGTAAATAATAAAAGAACTCCCTTTAATTTTAGGGAGTTTTTTAGTTTTGAGCCAATGAAACGAAAAACCTTAGCTACGCTTGCCTTCATTGTGTTTGTACTCTCTTTTTTCCTGACCCCCTTGGGCGATTTGGCAAAAAGTTGGTTGATGCGTTCGTTTGCATCCACGCCCGATATCATTCCTGAGGAAAATCAAGAACGGCTATCCGGTTACGATTGGCAGTTAAGGGATGCCGATGGGGACTCTTTTAATTTTGAAAGATCTAAGGGAAAAGTGGCGTTCGTCGATTTTTGGGCTACTTGGCATACCCCGAGTGCAGCGGAACTTCATGACATCCAAAAGCTTTATAACGACTTTTCCGAGAAGGTCGATTTCTATATTGTCACCAACGAAGAACGTTTTCCTGTGGAGGAGTTTATGGAAAAAACGGACTATTCGTTTCCAATTACCTTTCGTAGTATGGATGAACCATCGCCGCTTGAAATTCCAGACCCTTCAGGAGCGTATCTCATCGATAAAACGGGAAGTATCGTAGTGAAATCGAACGAAATAAAGGACTGGTATAACGAAGAGGTCACCCAACTTTTGGACAGTCTGGTTTTGAAATAGAACACCGCAATCATTTGTATATCCGAGATTCAAAAATTATGAAACGCCCATTAGTATCCCTTTTTCTGCTTGTATTTCTAATCGGGCTAGGGGTTTACTTTTTTACGCCGCTAGGTCCAAAATTAAGGGGATATGCAGGCAGGCTATGGTCTAAAAATGCCGTGGCCCTTAAAACGGACCGGCAGATTTCCGAGGAGGCGTATGGTTGGCAGTTGACCGATACCGATGGAAATCCACATGGTTTTACCGAAGCCAAGGGAAAAGTGGTCTTCCTGAACTTTTGGGCGACTTGGTGCGGCCCTTGTTTGAAGGAAATGCCGGATATTCAAAACCTGTATGATGATTACGGTGACCAGGTCCGATTCTTATTGGTCACACAGGAAGATAGGGCCAAGGTGGATGCTTTCCTTCAAAAAAAGAAGTATACGCTACCCATATATTTCACCGATACAGCCGATATCCCCGAGGAAATCGCATCTAAATCAATGCCTACGACCTATATCTTGGATAAATCGGGAAAAATTGCCCGTGCAGAAACCGGAGCTGCGGATTGGAATGGTTCTGAAGTACGGGCCATGTTGGATAGGTTGTTGGCGGAATAACGGATTACTTCTTAAAATACTTAAAGGGTACGAAAAGCATGCCGAAGCATTCCCCGTCATTTTTACCCAAATGCTTGTGGTGCATTTTATGGGCCCTTCGTACCCCCTTGGCATACCAATTGTTTGCATTCCGGAGCAGCTTAAAACGCTGGTGTATAAAAATATCGTGTACCAAAAAGTAGGCGATTCCGTAAGCGAGAATGCCAAAACCTAATGGCCAACCGTACCAAAAATCGGTCTGGGCGCCTAAATAAAAAAGTACCATACTGACCACCGCATAAAAAATAAAAAAAGCGTCATTACGCTCGAACCATGAATCATGGTCCTTTTTATGATGGTCTTTGTGCAAGCTCCATAAGAAGCCGTGCATTATATATTTATGGGTAAACCAGGCCATGAATTCCATGAACGAAAAAGTTCCCAAAAAAATCAATATCCATACTACTGTCTTCATTACTCCATGTAATTATTGATTACTACTTGTTTTGACCACCGACCGATTATACCAATCTCAATTTAAATTTGACATACGATCTGGCCAAGACCCCGAATTTTTGATAATCGGGAACGCGAATACGGGCGCTTTTAATTTCCAGGGGAGGGGTATTCTGCAGCTTCCTAAGCAGCTTATGATAATATTTGTACGCCGTATACACACCGAATTTAGCATCGTTGGGCAGTTTTAAAATGCCCGAATAGCCTAATGCAAAATCGGCCTTGATTTCGTTCACGATCCGGGTTTTCGATATTTCGTCTAGTTTCGTTAAATCGGTATTGGGGAAATAACTACGGTTCAGGTCTTCAAAATCGGCTTTGAGGTCCCTTAAAAAATTCACTTTTTGAAAAGCGGAGCCAAGAGCCATAGCACTTTCCTTTAGAGCGTCGTACTTTTTTTCATCCCCTTTAACAAAAACCTTTAGGCACATGAGTCCCACTACATCGGCCGAGCCGTAAACGTAGTCCCTGAATTCTTGTTCGGTACGATAGATGGTCTTGTGCAGATCCATCCGCATACTATTCAAGAACGCTGCTACGAGATCATACGATATGTCATATTTGTGATAGGTGTGCTGAAAGGCGTTCAAGATGGGGTTTAAACTGATTTTGTCTTCCAAGGCCTCCTTCAGACTGGCTTCGAACCTATCGAAGAGTACTTCTTTGTCGTAGTCGTGAAAGGTATCTACGATTTCATCGGCAAAGCGAACAAAGCCATAGATATTATAAATATCCGAGCGTATCGAGGTGGCGAGCATTCTCGTGGCCAGGGCAAACGAAGTGCTGTACGATTCGGTAACCATTTTGCTGCACTGGTATGAAACTTGATCGAATGTGGCTTTCATAGCTAGGGGTTCGTTTTAACTTTTTTCAGAATCAGGTCGGCTACTAATTTTCCCGAGATTAAAGCCGGTGGTACTCCAGGTCCCGGCACGGTCAACTGCCCCGTGAAGAACAGGTTTTTTATCGTACCGCTCTTCAGTTTTGGTCTTAAAAAGGCAGTTTGCGATAGGGTATTCGCCAATCCGTAGGCGTTTCCGTTGTACGAGTTGTACTGCTCGATAAAGTCGTTCACGCAGAAAGACTCCTTAAATATAATGTTATTTCTCACATGCTGCGCAGTGATATCCTCAAATCTGTCCATTATAATATCGAAATACCGCGCCCTAAGTTCCGGGGTGTCGGACAGTCCGGGAGCGATGGGGACAAGAAAAAATGCCGTTTCGCAGTTATCAGGTGCCATATCGTTATCGGTCACCGAAGGAAAATTGGCATAGAAAAGCGGATCGGCAGGCCATTGTGGGACATCGTAAATTTCTTGCGCATGCTTTTCAAAATCCGTATCAAAAAATAGGTTGTGATGTTCTATATTTTTCAGTTTTTTATCAAATCCCACATAAAAGAGTAGTGCTGAAGGCGCAAAGGTGCGGCTTGCCCAATAGGCTTCCGAATATTGTCGATATTCTTCGTCGATAAGTGTTTCCGAATGGTGGTAATCGGCGCCACTTAGTACAATATCGGAGGTAATGTGTTTTCCCTTGACCGAAATACCTGTCGCTTTTTTGTTTTCCACAAGGATTTTTTCCACGGGACTATCGGTGTGTATGATTACCCCTAAGCTAACCGCCAAGGCCTTCATCGCTTTGATGATTTCGTACATACCGCCTTTAGGATGCCAGGTGCCGAGTCCGAAATCGGCAAAGTTCATAAAACTGTAAAAGGAAGGCGTCTTACTGGGTTTGGCACCCAAAAAAAGCACTGGAAACTCCAGGGTGGATATCAGTTTAGGATTTTTGAATTTCTTTCGTACCTGACCGCTGATGGTCTTGAAGAACCGATCGACCCGCATGGCCGTCTCGGGCGTGACGAGTTCGAACGGGGAGAGGCCGGGGCGCAAGACCACTTTATTGATGGCAATGTCGTAATTGTCTTGGGCCTCGGCAATGAATTTCTTTAGATGAACCGCACTTCCCGGTTCGATGCGCTCGAATTCAGCACAGATTTTTTCCATGGAGTCACCAATGGTTATCGTATCGTCGGAAAAGAAAATTTTGTAGGCGGGATCGAGCTTATCCAGTTGATAGTAGTCCGAAGTCTTTTTTCCGAAATCCCCAAAAAACCTATCAAAAATATCGGGCATCCAGTACCAACTGGGGCCCATATCAAAGGTAAAACCATCTTTCTTCAACTGCCGTGCCCTTCCACCGACCGTAGTGTTCTTTTCATATATAGTCACCTCATGGCCTGCCTTGGAAAGGTAGCAAGATGCCGCCAAAGATGAAAACCCCGAACCGATAATGGAAATTTTATAGTGCATTTATTGTTTCCAGTTCTTATTTGAAGAGGTTAAAGTCTTTCGATAACCTGATCCATAGAAGTAAAGATTTTCACGAAATCAGGGAGTGTTTTTTCGACTATATGTTGGGTCTGACGCCCTAAGAGCCAAAGGTTAGGGTTAGTGTATCCCTTTGTCATAGTTGCAAAATCTTTGATATACCCATTAATTTTATCCTTAGTCGGCACTACAGTGAGATACGAAACAAAATGCAGATTGTCGAAGTACTTCATGGTGTCGACCAAATTCTCCATAGGAACGGTCTGGCCAAGGTAGATGGATTTATATCCCCTTAAAACGATTTCATAGTTAAGGTACAGTAACCCGATATCATGTATTTCGTTCTCGGGAAGAAAAGGAACGAATATCTTGTCTTTGTTGACCGGTTCAATGTGTTGCAGCTTTTCGGTGTTTATCACTATTTTTTGCTTGATCAAACAACTGATGAAGTGTTCGTGTGCGGCACTGATGGTATCCGTTTGCCATAGCATACCCAGTTCTTTGAGTAGGGGAATGAAAATATCACGGAAAATTTCCCCGAAGGAACGATCTGTCAAAAGCCCATTGTAGGTTTTGGTGAAAAGGGATTGGTCAAAATTGATCATGGCAAGCTTGAAGGCGCTGATCGAGTGGTTTTTAGATTTAGAATCGGCAATTATCTCGCGTACCAATAGGGGAATATTCTTTTCTGGAATTTTGGCGATTTTCGAAATTTTATAACCACCGTTGTAGAGCAGGGTGACGTTCAATAGTTTCTGTAAACTAGTAACGCTATAAGAGCGGATGTTGGTGCGCGTTCTTTCGGGGGATAGCAGATTATACCGTTTTTCCCATATTCGGATGGTATGTGCCTTGATTCCCGATAGATTCTCCAAATCCCGGATGCTAAAAGACTTCTTATGATTGTTCATTAATAATGTTCAAACATTAAACAAATTTACGATTTAATAGGGGCAAGTACAACTTTGCCTTAAATTTCTACATAAGTTTCCGTTTTTGAAAAGAAAAAGCCAAGCAAGATTGCTTGGCTTTTGGTGCGCACGAGAAGACTCGAACTTCCACAACCTAATGGCCACCAGCCCCTCAAGCTGGCGCGTCTACCAATTCCGCCACGTGCGCATATAATTTAGGGTGCAAATATAGTGTGGTTTGTTGTATCAAAAAATGTATTTTTATTTTTTCTCCGACACTTCCATCCGTAGATGCTTGAAATATAGTTTTTCTCGCGCTACCTTAAAAAAATAAGTGTAGTATTGACTATCTTAAAATGATTTTAAATTGAGTATATACCTCTTGACCGGAATAATCTTTCAAAACTAAAAAAAAATGAAATGGACTGGAAAAAACGTAATTATATCCCATCTCTTGATCCTGATTTTTATTCTAGGCTGTTCACCACAACCAAAGAAACGCACTGAAGAATTCCAACAAGCTGAATCTTCACCTGGACCGGTAATCATGGCCTATTACGTGCCGGAGCGTAATTTCGGGCCGGAAGATATACCTGTCGAAAATCTTACCCATATCATCTACTCTTTTGCCCATGTGATTGACGGGGAAATGAAATTTAGAGAGCCGGAAGTAGCGGGGCCAAAGCTGGAGGCACTAGTCAAACAAAAGAAACGCAACCCCGAACTAAAAGTAATGATCGCCTGTGGGGGCTGGGGCGCAGATGGATTTTCAGATATGGCACTGACCGAAGAAGGCCGTGCAAAATTTATCTACAGCGCTTCGGAATTTATAAAAAAATATCGGCTCGACGGAATGGATATGGACTGGGAGTATCCGGGAATATCTGGGGCCGGTACCAAGGCACGTAAAGAGGATACCCAAAATTTCACAGCCCTGATGAAAGGCCTACGCGGGATGCTGAATACATTTAAAGCGCCCAAAGTCTTGACCTTCGCTTCGGCCGGATGGAAACGTTACTACGACCACATCGAAGTGAACGAGGTAATGAAATATGCGGATTACACTAACGTAATGACCTATGATCAGGTATCCGGGGTGTCAGAATATACAGGACATCATACGCCTTTAGGGGAAGTCCGTAGTGAAGATATCCCGGGTACACCTTTTCATGATTATCTGGATAGCCTATATCGCACCGGTACCAATCCCGATGCCCATCCGCGTTCGACACAAAAAATTGTGGACTTCCTGATCAAGGAAGGTGTTGCTCCCAAACAGATCGTAATCGGGGCCGCCTTCTACGGCAGGGTCTGGAAAGGTGTGCCACCGGAAAACAACGGATTGTACCAGAAAAGCGGTGGAATCCATATTGGGTGGATCGCCTATTATCAAATTCGAAAATCGTATGAACGCGACCCCGGTTTTCAGCGCTATTGGGATGAGAAAGCCAACGCGCCTTTTATGTATAATTCCGAAGACAGTTTAATGGTTTCCTATGATGATACGGTCTCGGTAGCGAAAAAAACCGAATATGCTATGGCAAAAGGACTGGGCGGGATTATGTTCTGGGAACTGGGGAACGAAACCAAGGAAGAGGGAAGTCTGCTTGATGCCATTTATAGGGCCGCAAAAAAGTGAAGGTAGTACGAAGCCCTTACATCGAAACGTATATTTCTCCACCGAACCTTATCATACCTTCAATTAAGGGCTCTTTGTGTCCAATTCAATTTATTATTGCACCCATCGATTCGTTCATTATAAATTTTTCATAATTAGCTTTAAGACCTCTATTTGAAAACCTAAGTTTGGCCCTAATTTAAATTTAAACGATTATGAAAAAGTCCATGAAAATTTTAGGAATGTTGTTTTTTGTTGTAGCCTTGGCCGTATCTTGCGATAACGATAACGATCCATCCGACGATAATCTGTTCGTAGGTCAATATCAGGGGTCTGTGAGCTACTCCGACCCTGAGAATGGTACTAATACAGCCACAGATGATGGTCAGGTTACGGTTGTGAAAGTAGGGAATTCGTATACTTTCAACTTTTCAAATGATATTCCAAGTCTGACGGATATAGAAATGGAAAAAAACCAAAACACCTTGGTCAGTACTGACGGTGCAATTAACATCAATGAAAGCACCGTAGAAATTGCTTACTCTAAAGAGGGCAAGGTTTGGGGAGCCAACTGTAGTAGATAATTTTATTCATCTACAGTTTTGATAGTTTAAAGCCGTTCTTAGCCGAACGGCTTTTTTAAAAGAGGTCGGATCGGCAGATATTGATTGGCACCATCCTGTTCAAGCTGATTTGCTTCCCGGTAATCGTATCACGGTTATTAAGATATCGGTTTTTTTGCATCAAACAGGTTTTTTTGACTGAATCAAAAGGTATAGAACTACGCTGAAGTATAATTTTTCGGAAGCAAAATATCAAACGATGCTCCCTTGCCCGGCACTCCCATTGCCTTAATGAATCCATTATGGTTTTCGGCTATTTTCTTGACTATCGCAAGGCCGACACCTGTGCCTCTGTACTTTTTCCGACCATGCAGGCGTTGAAAGACTTCGAAAATCTTTTCGGCATATGCGTTGTCGAAACCGATTCCATTGTCGGTAACCCTAATTCTGATATATTCCTTTGCCAATAATGTTTCGTTGTCCGGCAGCTGTGATGAATTGACCACGCTGCTGTCAATACGTATAACCGGTGGTCGATCGTCACTCGAATATTTTAGGGAGTTCGAAATCAAATTGTAGAGTAGCTGTCGGAACTGAAAATGTACAACATTTACTTTCATGGAATTCGCCAACTCGACCGTAGCACCTTTTTGTTCTATTTCATCTGAAAGATCCGCCTTTACTTTTTCTAAAATTTGGGAAAGGTCCATGGTCTCAAACTTGCGATCCTCCATTTCAAGGCGGGAATAAGCGAGTAGGTCGTTGATCAACACCTGCATCCTCTTTGCGGCCGATTCCATTCTTGCGAACTGATTTTTTCCTTTTTCGGAGAGACGTTCATATTCGTTATCCAACAACAGAGAGCAAAAAGTCTGTATTTTACGAAGCGGCTCCTGTAGGTCGTGGCTGGAGATATAGGCGAAGGACTGTAGCTCTTTGTTCGATTTCTCCAGTTCTGTATTGGCATCGGCAAGTTCTTTTGTACGTAGCCCGACCTCTTTTCTCAATTGTTCCGAGAAGGTCTTCTCCCGATGCACGTTCATGCCCGTACCTATAAAACCGGTCAGTTTCTTTCCCTCGAATCTGGGTACCCCCTTGACCGTGAACCATTCGTAAATACCGGTTGAAGCCTTTCGGACACGATAGTCCAAGGAAAACCCAGTACGCTTTTCCACTGCTTGGCCGAAGCCTTCGTAGACTCTTCCGATGTCTTCAGGATGTACGATGTCTTCCCATACCTGTCCGGTAAAGTCGGTAATCTCATGAATACCGATATAATCGAGTAGGTCGCGGTTGGCGTATTCGACTTTCACCTCTGCGTCCGTTATCCAGATCCACATTGGCGATTGGTCGGCAAGCTCTCGAAACCGGGACTCGCTTTCCTTTAAATCGTTCTCCGCTTTTTTACGTTCCGATATATCACGGGCTATCCCAAACATAAGCGGCTCATCGTTGAGTCTAAAACCGCTAACGTTCACCTCGACCGGAAACTCTTTCCCATCCTTAGATCTATGAAGGGTCTCGAAAGCCGGTATATCGGTCTTCTGCGCTCGTGCGAAAAGTTTCTCGAACTTTTTTTGATCGAAGATTGAATCAACATCGGTCACCTTGAGTGCTTCGGCTTCTTTTTCGTCATATCCCCATTTTTCGAGTGCCGCTGTGTTTAGGTATTCGAACGAACCGTCTTTACACATTAAGATGAAAGGATCACTTGATGTATTGGCCATGAAACGGAATTTGGTCGCCTCCTGCTCAAGAACCTTGCGTTCATGGTTGTCGAAGGCGGAACTCACGAATCCCGCAAAAGACCCATCAGGGCTGAACCTCGGGGAAACATAGGTTGAGATCCATCGGTATTTACCGTTTCCGTTCAGCAACCGGCATTCTGCCTCCCACTTTTTCCGTTGCTCGAGGTTTTCTTTGAAGGTGGCGATAATCGAAGGGCGGTCTTCGGGATGTATGAGTTCAGACCATCCTTCTTCAAGAAAATGGTCCATTTTTTTTCCGGTAAACTTTGACCAGGCCTCGTTAAAATAAATTGCCTTTCCCTTTTCATCGTCTAGGGAAATCATCAGGGACGTTGCTTCGGCCATCGTTCTGAAACGCTGCTCACTTTCCACTAACTTTTCAGTAGTCTTAACAGCTTCCGTGGTCTCTGTACACACAACCAACACACCATTCGGCTTGCCAGATCCGTTCCTTACAGGGCTGTAGCCGAAAGTCCAATACACATCTTCCATTTGCCCGTTTCGAAATATGGGCAGCAATCGGTTCTCGCTCCATACCGGATCGCCATTGGTCATTACCTGATTTATCATAGGGCTTATATCGTCCCAAATTTCCGGCCACGCCTCTTGTGCCCTTTGTCCTAAAATCGAGGGATGTTTTCCGTTGATACCCAAACTTGGTCTGTACGCATCGTTGTAGAAACAGATATGTTCATCGCCCCAAAAAAGAAACATAGGGAAAGGCGAGTGCAACATGTTGTCCAAGGTGGTACGAAGGCTCTGTGGCCAATGGGTAGCCGGCCCTAAAGGAGTGGCTTCCCAATTATTTTCCCGCAAAAGTCTTCCCATTTCCTGTCCTCCCTGAAGGAAATAAAGATTGTCGTTTTCTATCATGTTAATTCTCAGGGATTTATGACAAAATACTTTTTTGGGATAGGTTTTTTGTCTTCCCTCTCTAAAGAAAGTATCGCATCCGATATCGTTTGTTTCAGTTCTTTGAACGCACCGGGTTTGCGGATGTACCGGTTCGCCCCATTTTGATAGAGCTGTTCAACGGTAACCGGGTCGAACGATGTGGAATAGATCACGACCTTTAAATTTTTTAGATCATCGTTGGCGCGTATCCGTTGAAGGCATTCCCTCCCGGATAAGATAGGCATGTTCAGATCAAGGAAGACTATATCGGGGAGTTTGTCCTTATCCTTGAGTAGTTCTATAGCCTCCAATCCATTTTCAACATGTTCAAATCGGGATTTGAGATTAAGATCTTCTAGAGCTTCTTCAAAGAACATGCGGTCATCTTCGTCGTCGTCAACTAGAAGAATGTGTAGGTTTGTATTGTTCATTAGGTAAATATAATGCATTAATAGGAGTGTTTATAAAAAAAACCAAGCGGCCATGTGCTGATTAAAAAATGAAAAAAATCCAACCTAAAATGGTTAGGGCCAAAATTCTTCAGTAGTAGATCAAGAATCGGACAAGAGAGTATTTAATTTTAGGGTAATTATGACCGCCACCGGTAAATAAGAAATCGCCTAGGACAGTTTTTATGTCGTTTAGTTTGATTCCGTATTCGCCGGGATAGTAATTTTAGCCCCGTCCTAATACTGCGCATATTAACGCTTTACCGTATTATTTTAACAATATTACCCAAATACATACCCTTGGATCATCTTTGAATCATTAAATGAATTATATTCGAGAGATATTCAAACACCTAATTCAAAAATCATGAGAGACATTGTATGGATCATCGTAGTAATCTTGGTAATCGGCTGGCTGGTCGGCTTTATGGCATTTCCCGACGTGGGGGGGATCATCCACCTTATTCTAGTCGTTGCCGTAATATTGGTAATTTACAAACTAGTGACCGGCAGAAAGGTTTGATTGGAGTACACCGGGGCGGCCCGACAATGATTATGAAGGATGAAAGTCAGTAAGTTTACCAAGCGCGCCCTTTTGGGCGGCGGAATATCCCTGGCCGTAATTC
>NZ_JBGTHY010000548.1:0-4319 GCF_041745955.1 Pricia sp. | reverse complement strand
GTTCAAAATGCCGTTGATTTCCCAACCTTTTTCCTTGGCATGGGCGGCCAACCCCTTCCCGCCAAATAGACCCTGTTCTTCCCCTGATAATCCAACGAAAATTATACTGTTCTCGAAGTCGTATTTTGATAGCACCCTAGCTGCTTCCAAGGTGCCGGCCATTCCACTGGCGTTGTCGTTCGCACCGGGAGAATCGGAAGTAGCGTTGTTGGGGTCGCTGACCCGGGAATCGATATCCCCGCTCATCAAAATATAGCGGTTCGGGTATGTGGTGCCCCGTTTGATGGCCAGTACGTTTACAACCTCGACATCCTTAAAAATTCGGTCATTATCGCCTTTTTTCACGAGATTTTTCTGATAGGAGACATCCAAACAGGCTTTACAAGCTACCGAAATCTTTTCAAATTCCTTTTTTATCCATCGTCTAGCAGCCCCGATACCACGGGTTTGGGAGACCGTATCGCTGAGGGTATGACGGGTACCAAAACCTGCCAGTTTTGAAACGTCGGCCTCGATACGCTCCGAAGAAACCGCATCGATAATGTCATAAATGCGCTGGTCGGTCTGGCAGAAGCCAACCACGGAGAACGAAAGTAAAATCAGCAGGATAGTTGTTTTCATAATCATAGACTGTTTTTATCGTATAAAAGTCACTTTCGGAATTTTCCCGTTTTGGTCCTCCCCTTTCTTATTTCGTAAACCGCTTCAACAAAGCCCGCACATTCTTGATGCTATCGACATAATACCTGGCCTGCGTCTTCTGGCGGCCGACCTTGACGGTGACCGCAGTTTCAGGAAGCTCCTGAAACATGAATTCATCGGTCCAATCATCACCGATGGCGAATACGAAATCATAATCGGCCTCCCCGAATATCCGCATGGCGGCGCGACCTTTGTTCACGTTGCTGCTCTTGATTTCCATGACCTTGTTGCCGTTCAGAACGCTGAGGTCGTCGGTACCTATAAGACTGGTCAGAACGGTATTGAGTTCGGTGGCCCGCTTTTGTCCGAAATCCGGATCAGTGTTTCGGTAGTGCCAGGCCAGGGAGTAATTCTTTTCCTCGATAAAACTTCCTGGCGTGCGATCTACGAAGGATTCAAGCACCGGTCTTATCTTTTCCATCCAATCCTTTTTGACGTTTTCCAATAACTTGAAATCTTCACCGCCTGTTGAGATCCACACGCCATGTTCGACGATCATATTATATTTCTTGGGCAAGAACCATTGGGTGAACGTATCCTTATCACGTCCGCTGATCAGGTACATATCGGTGTTTTCAACGGAAGAAATTGCATCTAAAAGGGCGTAGAGTTCTTTATCGGGCGCCGCTTTTTGCGGATCGTTGTGAAAACCGGCCAAGGTACCGTCGTAATCGATGAACAATAATCTTTTCTTGGCCTTTTGATAGGCTTTGGTAATGGTGTTCATCTGGTCGACGGACATTCTTCGGGCTACATAAGAATAATCTTTTTCTTTTTGGTCCAAGAGGGAGTTCATGAAATCGTTAGCCCATTTTTCGACATTATAGCGCTCCAATCGCTTTTGCAATACGGCATTGCGCTGCTTTTGCTCCTCTACCGGCATATTGATCGCGGTTTGCAAGGCCTCGGCAATCTGCTCGAAATTATTCGGGTTGATCAATAAAGATTCGTTCATTTCGTTCGCGGAACCGGCCATTTCGCTCAGTATTAGAACGCCAGTTTGGTCGGTACGGGTAGCGATATATTCCTTGGCAACTAGATTCATGCCATCGCGCAGGGGCGTGAGCCAGGCTATATCGCTTGATGTGTAGAGATCGATCAGGTTTTCGAAGGGCATCGAGCGGTAAAAGTACCAGATGGGCGTCCAGCTAACGGTCGAAAATTCCCCGTTGATACGGCCCACCAATTCGTCCACTTCCTTTTTCAACAACTGGTATTGGGGAACGTTGGAGCGGGAGGGGACCGCCAGAACGATCAAACGTACTTTTTCTTTGTACTGCGGATATTTGTTCAGAAAATATTCAAAGGCATAGATGCGTTTGGCGATGCCCTTTGAATAGTCCAACCGATCGATGGATAGAAAGAATTTGGCGTCCGGTGCGGATTTTTTATGCGTATCTATCCGTTTTTGTAACTCCGACTTATCCTTTTCTTTGTTTTGATCGTGTTTTTTGGCGGCCTCACTAAACTTTTTATAGTCGATGCCCATGGGAAAGGAGTCCACTTTGATTACCCGGTCATCCAAGGAAATATCATTGAAACTGACTTCAAGACCCAGTAATCGACGTACCGAGCTCAAGAAATGTCGTTCGTAATCATAGGTATGGAAACCAATCAAGTCCGAACCTAAGAGCCCTTTCAAGATTTCTTCGCGCCAGGGTAGGGTTCTGAATATTTCAAAGGATGGAAAGGGAATATGCAAAAAGAACCCGATGGAAATATCAGGGCGTTTCTCCCGCACCATTTGTGGCACCAGCATCAATTGATAATCATGTACCCAAATCGTATCGTCATCATCTGCCTTTTCAAGAATCGCATCGGCAAATTTTTGATTTACTTTTTTATAGGCATCCCAATATTCCCTCTCGAATTCCGAATACTCCAAAAAATAGTGGAACAACGGCCAAACGGTGCGGTTACTGAATCCATAGTAATAACCATCAATTTCGGCTTCGGTCAGGTTTACCTTTGATGACCCGTGTTCGGCAAGCGCGGTATCGATTTTGGGGGCAAGTTCATCGGGAATTTCCTCGTCCGTCAATCCGCTCCATCCTATCCAAAGACTATCACCGCCAGAATGTACAGATTTCATGCCTGTCGCCAATCCGCCGACGCTCGGTATTGCGGTAATTTCCCCGTTGTCGATTTGTAATTGAACCGGAAGCCGGTTTGAGATTATGATAGTTTTGCCCATGGTGATTTGTGATTTTAGGATTGTCGTCGAAGGTAGCCGTATTATTTTAGCGGAATCCCCTAGAAATAGATATTATTTCTCTAAATTTCGGAAAAACCAAGGGCAAATGCAATAAGAACTCATTTAAACTTTTTTATTTGGAACCGAGAATATCCGCTTTTGTGGCCAGATGATGTCATTTTTAAGTAGCATAGCAGGGCTACGGTAATTAAAAATGGGGAAATATGGACGCATAATGATATTCGTAAGTAGAAGTAAAGGTTGAATGAGCGCTTAACGCCCATATGAATCAAGAATTTTATTGAATGGATAACTTAGATTATGGAATTATAGGGAATTGTCGAAGCGCCGCACTGGTCTCAAAAACAGGAAGTATCGACTGGTGCTGCCTGCCGGAATTCGATTCCCCGTCGGTGTTTGCCAAGTTGTTGGATGACGATATTGGAGGCAGTTTTGAGATATTGGTCGATGACAACTATACGATTACACAACGTTATAAAGAGCATACCGCAGTATTGGTAACCAAGTTCTCGGATGGGGACAACATATTCGAGGTGCGTGATTTTATGCCGCGATACCATAAGGAAGACGGCGGCTACCACGCTCCTCCCGAAATCGTAAGATATATCAGGTATATTAAAGGGAAGCCGAAATTCAAGGTGCTGTACGAACCAAAATTGGAATACGCCATCGGAGAGACCGAAACCTACATCAAACGGAATTTCGTCGCTAGCCTAACATATGCCGAAAAATTCGATACCGCTTTTCTCTATACTTCGTTCAACAAAAATGCCGTGGTGGAAGGCCGCGAAATCGATTTGAACGAAGACGGCTATTTTTTATTGGGCTACAACGAGAAAATCCTACTGCCCAATACCGAAAAAATGTATTTGGAAATGGAACGTACCAAGGTATACTGGTTAAACTGGAGCAACAACACCCCGACCTACAGAAAGTATAACGAAGAAATACACCGTAGTGCCATTACCCTAAAACTGTTAAGCTACGATAAGACAGGGGCGGTGTTGGCCGCAGCCACCACTTCACTGCCCGAAACTATTGGCGAGGTGCGGAACTGGGACTACCGTTTCTGTTGGATACGCGATGCATCGATGGTCGTAAAAGTCGTCTCCGATCTCGGCCACAAAAATATCGCAAAGCGCTACCTACAGTTTATCATCGACCTGATGCCCGATAAAGACGAGAAATTGCAGATTATGTACGGCATCAATAAAGAGAAAAAGCTGACCGAAGAGACTTTAGGGCATCTCAGTGGATATAAGGGGTCAAAGCCGGTACGGGTCGGTAACGCTGCCTACGAACAAAAACAAAACGATATCTACGGTATTTTGATGGACGTTATCTACGAACAGCTGAAACGTTTCAGTACCGATGTCGAGAACAGCGAAGAAATCTGGAGCAT
>NZ_JBGTHY010000547.1:0-1583 GCF_041745955.1 Pricia sp. | reverse complement strand
ATGTGATCGTTCCATCGAACCTCACAGGAAAAAACGGTTCTGTCGACTTGAATAAAATGACCTATGGGCAGGTCGTACATCATTTCGGATTGGAAAAATGGTCCGTGGTACATCGAAAGGTCCGCCATTCATCCGTAGGCCGGGTACATTCTTGGACCATCGGTCGGACAATGCCGGTAAAGAAATAGGGTATCAAAGGGAGCGAAGGAGGTGAAATGCCGTTTTCGCTCCCTTTGTCGTTCGGGACCCGCAAGGTTGCGCAGTATTCCCTCCGTTGCGAAGACCGCCATCGGCCTATATTGCCCCGTAAACTTCACGCAGTGCGATATCGCCCCGTCAGGGACGGAAACATTTCTATTCTGCTTTCGGACGATAGGCCGGTTCGCGAAAATCGTCGGGGTCGAGGGCCGGGAATTCACAAAGCCCTACCGGCGAGGGCATCGAGAGCGAAGCCTTGAATCCCTTCATGTAGAGGGAAATGTCCTCTTGCGAGGCTCCAGAGGCCTATGCCAACGCTTCCAGTTCCTTCTCCATGTTTTGCCAATTGGTAACGTAACTTTGGAAAATGGCGGTCTTAAGTCTGATGGTTCTTCGGCCTTATAATTTTGTCCAGGCGCCCAGGGTAGGATTTTTAGAACATTATTTGTATTTTTTAACGAATATTATGGGGCCTCGCCTATTTCCTTTCAAAAATTCATAATACTTTTTAGGAGGATGGGCTACACTTTAAAAACAAAAACACAATAAAAACCCACGTTTTTTTGAACTTTACCGATACAAGAAAAACTACAGCTATTGGCTACTACCGGGGGGTCAATTCAATTTCGGTCGGAACCGAACAATCTAGGGTCGAATTTAAAGGGCTGTATGTCAATAACTTTGACCTTGTGAAAATCCTTATGGTTCGGGTTTATTAAATAGTTGAACTCTCCGGCGGCGACAACTGACGGAACGGCCATCACTAAGCTCGAATTCTCTTTTAAAAAACCGTCCCCTACTATTTGCGTAAAAGGTGAAGGGGGATGCGATTTCCAATCCGAGCCTTCTAGGTATTCCTCGGAGATAACTATTGGTTCGATCTTCGGTAGTTCTATGGAAACAATAAAATAATCGATAGGCAGGATTCCAAATGGAACATGCACTGCCACTTCGGCCATAGCTAACGATCTTGACGAGGCGGTATACAACATTTTTTCGCCCTTATTGTTCCATCTAGCGCCATTTTTCGCAGCCCCATCACCTGAAAGGTCGTCTTTATACTTTGCCCTTGTAATACGGAAGACTATCATGCAAAGATACCGTGATCTATCCTTCCGAGCTCATCCCTTACTATCCCCAGACCGACCGATGTGTCGAGTAGATCCTTTGGTACAGATCCGCCCAGCGCAACGTTCTCCATCAATAACCATGTGTGGAAATTATTCGGATCCCCGAAAACTTCTTCTCCGAACTGCATCAGCTGTTTTATCTCGATAATGGTTTCCGTCTGCTTGGGAGCGAATCTTTTATTGTCTTTCTTGTATCGCTCGAGCGTTCTTTTGGTAGTGTCAAGAAAAAGTGCCCAATCATTATCGCTAAAGGGT
>NZ_JBGTHY010000546.1:0-10007 GCF_041745955.1 Pricia sp. | reverse complement strand
TGGCGGTTCGTCACCGTATTTTTTATCCGCGGGATAATTGACATAATGCCAGGCACTAAATTTGCGATACGAACTATCGGCCTTGATCTCATCCCCAAAATTGGATACGGCGGCCAAACTTTGACCATCCAGTAATTCAGCAATGGCGTTTGCCGCTTTTTTCGTGAGGTTCTCCTGTGCTACCTCCCCTACGACCCTATGCCCTGTTTTTGACCAAATGGGGTTGTTGGCGAAGCATATATTGGTTACAAAAAACAATACGAGGATACATTTTTTCATTCAGGGAAATTTTCGTCAAAAATAGTCCAACTAAATTAAATCAATTGTTAAGCTTCATACGGATTTTATTTTTTAGTCGGATATTGCGGACGATAAGGCGTAAGTCATCCTAAACAAAAAAATAGTGCTGTTAAAACAAATAAAATCCCCTATCCTAAGATATAGTATTTTGGCCATCGCTGCTGGAATAGCAATAATCGTCCTTTTGATCCTCAGCATCTACTTGGGCGTTTGGGGGAAAATTCCAAATAAAGAAGGCCTCTCCGATTTTCAATACCAGCGGGCATCCGAGGTATATACGATAGACAGTGTGCTCATTGGTAAATTCTATCTCTACGATAGGCAGCCCATCGCTTTCGAAAGCATCCCGCAACATGTATTGGATGCTCTGGTCGCCATTGAAGACGAGCGGTTTTACGAACATTCGGGCATCGATTATCAAAGTTTGGGCCGTGTGGCTATCAAAACGGTGCTGATGCAGGACCAATCGTCAGGGGGCGGAAGTACACTGACCCAGCAATTGGCAAAAAACTTATATCCGCGAAGGGACAGAAATGTGTCAAACATTGCAGTGGACAAAATCAAGGAAATGGTTATAGCATCCCGTCTAGAAGATATCTTTTCAAAGGATGAAATACTGACCCACTATCTGAACACGGTTTCCTTTGGAGATAATACGTTCGGTATCGAGAGTGCATCCCTGAAATTCTTTAACAAACGAACCAAAGACCTTACCGTCGAGCAGGCTGCCACCTTGGTAGGTATGCTCAAGGCCACCTATGGATATAATCCAAGGATATTTCCAGAAAAAAGCTTGTCCCGAAGAAATTTGGTACTCCTTTCCATGGCGAACAACGAATTCCTATCCGCAGAAAAAAAGGATAGTCTGACCGATATACCCATTACCTTGGATTATCGGGAATACGACAACAACGACGGCCTGGCTCCCTATTTTCGGGAAGAGGTCCGGAAAAAAATGCAGAAATGGAGTCTCGAACAGCGGGAAAACGGCAACGAATACAATATTTATACGGATGGACTCAAAATCTACACCACCCTCGACTACAATATGCAATTTTGGGCCGAAGCGGCGATGCGCGAACACATGGCCAGCCTGCAGGAACAATTCGAGAAAAGTTATGGCAAGAACGCGCCTTGGCTTACCGATAAGAAACTAATCGAAAAAGTGGTACGCGGCACGGGCGTCTATAAAAAGCTCAAGGCGCAGAATCTGAATGACGCCCAAATCATGGATTCGCTAAAAACGAAACGAAAGATGACCCTTACCGATTGGAAAGGCGAAAAAACGGTCGAGGCGAGTTCGTATGATAGTATCGTACATTACATGAAATTTTTGAATACCGGATCTTTGGCGATCGACCCGCAAACCGGGGCGGTAAAAACGTGGATCGGCGGGGTAGATTTCGAACATTTCAAATACGACCATGTGGCACAAAGCAAACGGCAGGTCGGGTCAACGTTCAAACCGATCGTGTATACGGCCGCCCTGGAAACCGGTATCGCACCCTGTACGTATTGGTCTGCCGAAGAGGTGGAATACGAAAACCTGAAAAACTGGTCGCCCGGCAATTCTGGCGACGATGATGAGGCTTACCTCAACTATTCGATGGAACAGGCCCTTAGCAATTCGGTGAATACGGTAACCGTAAAAGTCCTGGAAAAAACGGGACTGACCAATGTCATGACCATGGCCAAAAATATGGGCGTTTTTACGAAACTGCCCGAAGAGCCATCTATCGCCCTGGGCACCGGTGAACTTTATCTCAACGAACTGGCGGGCGTATATGCTACCTATCTCAATGATGGTAAGGCAGTTCTGCCCTATTTCATCGAACGGATTACGGACAAAAAAGATTCCCTTTTGACCAAATTCGAACCCAAACGTGCCAAAACTCCCGCTTTTTCGGAAGAAACACTTCAAATTATGCTCGAAATGATGAGATCGACCGTTAATATGGGTACGGCCTCACGAATTCGAACCACCTACAAACTCAAGAACGATATCGCCGGCAAAACTGGTACTACCCAGAACAATAAGGATGCTTGGTTCGTTGCCCTGACTCCCAAAATGCTACACGTCACCTGGGTAGGCCTTGAGAACCACGAAATCGGATTTCGAAGTACCGCTCTTGGTCAAGGCGCCAATGCCGCCCTGCCGATATTCGCCAAGCTTATGCAGGAACTGAACCGGCATCCTTCGTACGATACCATCACCAAGGCCCGCTTTGAAGAACCCGATCCTGAAATCGTCCGGTTGCTGGATTGCGACCCGGTTAAACGTGACGGTTTCTTCAAACGTTTGTTCAAGAATCCCGACAAGAAGAAGAAAAGGGAGTTTCGGAGGAAAGATTCTGAAGGGTATTAGGCGGTATCCATAGCCATAGCCATAGCCAATCAGCGTTTAACCAAAATTTTACTCAATTAAAACTAAAAATAACTAATTTAATTATAACTTTTATTTATATTTGACTTAATTATTTTTAGTTTTCAATGAGAAATCTACCCATTCAATGTCCCAGTTGTTCGGAACCCTTACTTGTTAGTGAACTTTCCTGTTCGGATTGTGAGACCGTTATTTCTGGAAAATATCCGCTTCCCAAGTGGTTACAGCTTCCTTTGGAGGACCAAGAATTTATTCTGCAGTTTGTATTTACCAGTGGCAGCCTAAAAAAAATGGCGATCAAAATGGGAATAAGCTACCCCACGGTACGCAATAGACTCGACGATATCATCGAAAAATTGAACATACAAACTTCCCTATGAAAACTGTTCTATTGAATCCCTTTGAAAAATATCAAGAGCGCACGCTTTTATTATCGGAACGATTGCGACGGTATTGGGCTCCACGATTGCTTATTTCTTCAATGCAAGATTCGATGGAGTAATCGACATGCATCTTGTCGGTCAAATTAGCCTTTGGCAACCTTTTGCGGACAATGCCATCAATATTTTATGCCTGACATTTGTATTATTTTTAATTTCGAAGTACCTCAATCCCAAGACCCGTGCCATCGATATATTGACTACGGTGGTTATTGCCCGTACGCCCTATTATATATTGCCGCTGTTCAATGCCGATGGTACCTTTATCGAACTACCCAGGAAATAGCTGAGATGGCAACACCCGGCAAACTGCCAGATATTCCTTCGTTGGCAATTGTTGTAATTCTAGTATTCGCCCTTATTTCCATCATTTTTTTGATTTGGTATGTGATACTACTTTACAATGGCTTCAAAGTTTCTTCGAACGCAAAAGGTACCAGACCCATAGTTCTTTTTATCGTGGGTATCATCGTTGCGGAACTTGTTTCAAAGTTTGTTATTTTCAAACTTATTTGAATCTGGAATGAGCCATGCTTTGAAATTAATTCAAAAAAAAACAGCTGAAGCCCTATCTTACCGAAAATAGGCTTGAACCTTGAATTGTTATTGGCAGTTACCTCTTGAATTTTATCCCTTTCTACGAAAAAACCCTAAATTTGAAAGACCGGTTAAACCCCTTTCGATGACCAGAGCGCTTTGCACTATCCTATTCCTCATTGCGAGCGTTCTTGCCTATACTCAAAATCCCAACAAAAGCTTTACCGTAAAACTGGTATCGGACTTTCTTGAAATCGATGGTATTCTCGATGATCCGGCTTGGGAAAATGCCGGGGGCGCCAAAGACTTCCAACAATACTTTCCTTCGGACAAGGTCCTGGCAAAACATCCTACGGAAATCAAAATGGTCTATAATGCTACGACCCTATATATTGGCATTAAGGTGTCATCCATAGGAAACAATTGGGTCATACCTTCTTTGGAACGGGATTTTAGGGCCGGTGGCAACGATAATATTAGCTTGATGTTCGATACGTTTAACGATGGTACGAACGCCTTTTTGTTTGGCATCAACCCCTTTGGCGTTCTAAGGGAAGCCCTGATTTCCAGCGGCGGGGAGGACAGCGACAGTGATTTTAACACCTCTTGGGATGTCAAATGGCTCGGCGAGGCCAAAATGTTCGAGAACTATTATACAGCGGAACTGGCCATACCCCTGACCTCCTTCAAATTCAGGGAGGGCGAGACCAAATGGCGGTTCCAGAGCTATAGGTTCGACATGCAGACCAATGAACGGAGTGCTTGGCACCCCGTACCACAAAACCAATCCGTTTTCAGCCTAGCGTTTATGGGCGATATGGTTTTCGAAAAACCTTTGGGAAAATCACGTACACCTCTCGCCATCATACCCTACGTGAACACCATTGCGGAAAAGGATTATTTAATCGATGACGGCCGAATCAACCTCAAAGTAGGAGGCGACGCCAAAGTGGCCATTGGCAACGGTATGAACCTCGACATTACCGTAAACCCCGATTTCTCGAACGTAGAGGTAGACGATATTATCACCAACCTGACCCGGTTCGAGGTATCGCTACCCGAAAAACGTCAATTTTTTATCGACAATAGCGACCTATTCGGAAGTTTTGGTGGCGGCAGGGATGCCAATCCGTTTTTTTCGAGACGTATCGGCATCGCTAGGGACAGTGCAGGCAATTCTATAGAAAACAGGATATTGGGCGGTGTTCGTCTCAGCGGAAAACTCAATGATAATTGGCGGTTGGGCGTGCTAAGCATTCAAACCGATGAGGACAAGGCCAACGAAATCGCATCGAACAACAATACGATGCTCGTTCTGCAAAAAAAGATTTTTGCCCGTTCCAACATTGGCGCATTTTTTATCAACAAAGAATCGTTCAAGACGTATGACTTTGTGCAACGCGATGATGAATACAACCGGGTAGTCGGGCTTGATTATAACCTAGCTTCAAAAAACAACAAATGGACAGGAAAGTTTTACGGCCACAAATCGTTCCAACCCGATGACAAAAGGGGCAATTACTCCACCGGGGCTTTCTTAAGCTACAACACCAGAAAGTACAATATCTTTTCCGATTGGATCCATATCGATGACGATTTCCGCTCCGATCTTGGGTTCGTTCGGCGTACCGATATCGTTAAATCGGCAACGGGTATACAACGGCTCTTCTATCCAAAAAACGCAATTATCAACACTCACGGTTTCCAGTTTTTCCCCATAATTACATGGCAACCAAGCTTGGACTACAAGAACACAGATCGCAACATCATGGCCTCTTGGACCGCAGAATTCCAAGACCAGTCCGAATTCACGGCAGAGTTCTTTGGCGAGTATATCTTTTTGTCCAAACCCTTTGACCCTACGAACACTGAGGGCGGTGTTCCGCTTCCGGATAATCATGGTTATCATTTTAATAGTGTCGCAATGGAATACCAATCGAACCGGGCAAAAGCCGTTTCTTTCGAAGGCTTTGCACAAATCGGCCGGTTTTTTAACGGCGACCTATTTTCCTTTAAAGGGGAAACAACGCTTCGTCTACAACCAAAGGTATTGATATCCTTGGCCCTGAACCACAACCGGATACGGCTGCCCGACCCTTACCCCGACGGCGATTTTTGGTTGGTCAGTTCCAAATTTAATCTTACGTTTAGCAAATCCATATTTTGGTCCACCATTTTTCAATACGGCAATCAGGCCAATAATTTGGGAATTAATTCGAGACTGCAATGGCGTTTTGCGCCATTGTCGGATTTGTTTGTTGTTTACAATGATAACTATGTCGTCAATCAGTTCGAACCGCGCTACCGGTCGATAAATTTGAAATTGACCTATTGGCTGAATCTTTGATTATGAAATACAAAATCCTCTGTTCCGATCTTGACGGAACATTGCTATCCAGTAAAAGCGATGTGTCGGATTTTACGATATCCGAAATCGCAAGGATAAGGGACAAAACACGAATTATATTGGTCTCTGCCCGAATGCCGAGGGCCATGGTATATTTACAGCGAAGATTGGGTATTTTAGATCAGCCTATCGTTTGCTATAACGGGGCCTTGGTGTTGCATGGGGATATCGAAATTTCCTCAACCGTAATCCAGATGCAGCACCTTTGGGAAATACACAATCTCGCCCAATTGCATTTCACAAAATTAGGACTGTACTATACGAATGAATGGTTTGTAGAAGAAAATAGCGCGCGGGTACGGAAGGAAATCCGCTACACCCAATCCACTCCTATTTTCAGGGATACTCCCGACACGTTGAAAGATTGGGAAGACCGGAATATAGGGGCGCACAAAATCATGCTTATGGGCACCAAGATTACTTCGGATCTGCTTTATCCGCTGCTGGAAAAGCAATTTGGTGAAGATTTGCACCTGTACCGCTCGAACGATACCTTGATAGAGATCGCCCCGAAATCCGTCTCCAAACTTACCGCTATCCGAAGTTTGTTGGCGGCCGATGAATCGCTGTCGGATGTCATTGCGTTCGGCGACAATTACAACGACATTGAAATGATAGAACACTGTGGCTACGGAGTTGCCGTAGGCAATGCCCGGGAAGAAGTAAAGGCCATAGCCGATAGCACGACCCTGCCCAATTATGAGGATGGGGTAGCGTATTTTATTAAATCCGAACTCATAACCAATAACTAAAGCAATGGATCAACCCCTAATCACCAACGACACCGTAGTATTCGGTCTACTGGCCCTCTCACTAGGCTTCATTTTCTACACCTCTTCACTAAAAACAGGGTTTTGGAGTAAGTTCTATTCCATTGTCCCCGGTGTACTTATGGCCTATCTTTTACCGGCCATCTTGGCCAGTACGGGCGTGGTTTCCGATGAGACTTCCAATCTTTATTTTATGGCGAGCCGCTATCTTTTGCCCGCTGCTTTGGTCTTGATGACTTTGAGTATCGATCTAAAAGCCATTTCCAACCTAGGTTCCAAAGCCCTGATCATGTTTTTGACGGGCACGGTGGGCATTATTATCGGAGGCCCCATCGCTATTTTAATCGTTTCCATTTTTTCCCCGGACACCGTTGGCGGTAGCGATTTCGACGCCGTATGGCGTGGACTTTCCACAATCGCCGGAAGTTGGATAGGAGGCGGTGCCAACCAAGCTGCCATGCTTGAAATTTTCCGCTACAATCCCGATGAATACGGCAAAATGGTTCTGGTAGATATCGTAATCGCCAATATTTGGATGGCCGTCATCCTATTCGGGGTTGGCAAAAGCACCCGAATCGATACATGGTTAAAAGCGGATACTTCGGCCATCGAGACCTTAAAGATAAAGGTCACCGAATTTGCGGAAAAAATAGCCCGGGTACCGACCTTGAAAGATTATATCATAATGCTATCCTTTGCATTTACAGCAACGGGCATCGCCCATTTTTTCGGGGACGAAATCAGCGATTATTTGATAGCGAATAGTGCGCAAGTAGCGGATCCGTCCAATTTTATGTCCTTTTTAGGTTCCAGTTTCTTTTGGATGGTAGTTCTCGCAACAGCTATAGGGATAGGCCTTTCCTTTACGAAAGCCAAGAATTACGAGGGTGCCGGAGCCAGTAAAATCGGAGGTATGTTCATTTACATTTTGGTAGCCACCATTGGTATGAAAATGGACCTCGGAAGGGTATTGGAAAACCCTGGACTGCTGGCGGTAGGTTTTGTATGGATTTCGATTCACGCGGGACTGCTGATACTTGTCGCCAAACTCATCAAAGCCCCTTATTTCTTTTTGGCCGTTGGCAGCCAGGCCAATGTTGGCGGGGCGGCATCGGCACCTGTGGTCGCTGCGGAATTCCATCCGTCGTTGACTTCGGTAGGTGTGCTCTTGGCCGTTTTTGGATATGTAATAGGAACGGGGGGAGCTTTGCTCTGCGCCTATTTGATGGAAGTTGCCTCTAAAATGTAGTTCTAGTCCCGTATTATCCCTTGTCGTCGGACAGGAAGGCGACCATTAAACAAGCCATGACAAAACAAATCGCAAAAAAACAGAAAAGGACGACATAATTGTTCATAAGTAGGAATTTTCGCCTAAATTACAGAAAAATTCGTGTTCCAATACATTTTATGCGGATTTTTCGATGAACTTACCTATCCGCTTGATGACCAGCACCGTTTCTAGCCGTTGGTCGATTGCAGACATTTTAGACTCGGGGATACCACGGAAAAAATAAATAATCGTGATATTTGTAGTGAAATTTGAGACATGAAAAAAACAATAGTATTTAACCTATTATTTGCACTTTCAATCGTTGCCTGCGGCGATGCTATTTCAGAGAACACCATGATAGTAACCGGAAAGGTAAAGGGCCTAAAAAAGGGCACGCTGTTTCTACAACACATTCCAGATTCTACCTTGGTGACCCTAGATTCACTGCAGGTTGAAGGCGATGGCAACTTTAGTTTCAAGACCGAGCTGGAGAGTCCCGAGATATTCTACCTGTACCTCGACAAGAAAGACGCCAACGATATCAACGACCGTATTACCTTTTTTGGTGAACCAGGCACCATTACCATTAACACGGCTTGGAACACTTTTGATACCGACGCTAAAATCGAGGGTTCAAAGACCCAAAAGAAATTGGAGGAATATCAAAAAACAATGTCCCGTTTCAATTTTAAAAATCTAGAGCTGATGCAGACCTCCGCTAACCGGGAGACCGCATTGGATTCCGTACAAATGGATTCCATGCAACGATTAAGCGATAAAAACGTGCAGCGTGGCTATGCGTTCGCCCTTAATTTCGCGCTGAACAATAGAGACTCCTACATCGCACCTTATATCGCTCTCACCGAAGTATCGGACGCCAACGTCATTTATCTGGATTCTATCTACAATTCCCTAACCCCGGAGGTCGCGGATTCGAAGTATGGCAGTAAATTGGGGGAGTATTTGGCGGAAGTTAAGGCAATCAATAAGTAATTTGGTTCACTGAATCCAGTTTGATAGTCATATCACAATTAAAATTTCTTCGTGCATTTGATTTAGACGGGTTAAATGGCACAAGAACATCATCTTGGCGCAAATTTTCACGGCGTAATCCAAACCTTAAAAGTCCTTGCTCCATCCCCCAAATACTGAAATCCCTCGTGCAAATTCCGCTGCTCGACAGTATAGGGGTAAAAGGTGATCGGCTCGATACACACCATATTGGGCACTTCCGTCCAAAGCATAAAGTTGCCAAAGCCTTCCGTCTTTATCCGAAGGTGTTTTTTATCTTTTAATAGGATTTCCTCGCAATTCGGGACTTCCAATGCACGGCTGCCCACGGCCAGAATATCATCCAAGGAAATACTCTTTTCTCCGGCAACGATTTCGGGGTTTTTCGAATATAGCTTAAAAGCAGGATGGTATCCCAACATAAAAGGACTATCGCGTTCTCCGGAAACGGTAAACGTGATTTCAAGTCCCGATTCCGTCAGCAAAAACTGTTTTTGGAAAAGAAAGTCATACGTCCAGAATAAATACTCCTTGTTCGATTTTTCGGGATACTTCGAATTTTTAACCGGGGTATGCGCCTCGTAGGTTTTTTGAAAAATAGCCTCCATTTTCGTTTGCGAAATCAGCTCATATTCCATTTCCCGCAACAGCCCATGCTGGTCTTGAACGGCAATGTCCCTTGGCGTCTGCACCTGAAATTTGGCTTCCGCGGTCGGCCCGATAATGGGAAACATCTCGGTATCGGAACTACGCCAACCGGGACTCTCCTGTTGATGGATGTATTCATAGCCGTCGACTTGAAAACCGACAAGCTCGCCGGCATCCATTTTTACGGTTTTATTATCAAGGTTTAATTCTAGCATTGTGAATGGTCTTTTTAGTTCATCCT
>NZ_JBGTHY010000545.1:0-10774 GCF_041745955.1 Pricia sp. | reverse complement strand
AGCAAAGGTAAGGTCATGTGGACCCGCTACTCCCCCGACGATCCCTCGGAATGGTTTGGGTACGGGTCGTATACCAATACCGAAAACGAACTTGAAGAACGGCTTGAATATGGTTCCAAAACTATGATGGATATTCAAGATACCGTCAAAGTATTCAAGTTCGAACTGCAACTTGACGAGGACAATTATAGCCAGTTTACGGTCGATGAGGAAGGGAAACGTAGCTTTTCGGAAAACTACAGACGGATTGATTAGAAGGTCGTCCCAACCAAAGAAGCCCACTGTTCATCAAAGCAGGGGCTTTTTTTTTGTCTTATCCCCAGAGGCTATGGAACCGATAGGTTTTTTAGTGATACTTCGACTTCAGAATGTTTTCACACCACTTCTTCAGGAGCCGCTTCGATTGTCGCCAAATAGCGCTCCGCATCCAATGCAGCCATACAGCCTGTTCCTGCCGCCGTGACCGCTTGACGATAAATTTTATCCTGCGCATCGCCACTTGCGAAAACACCGGGCTTGTTGGTCTTGGTCGATTTAGCCTCCGTAATGATATATCCGGTTTCGTCCATATCCAACTGGCCCTTGAAAATATCAGTGTTCGGTTTGTGCCCGATGGCAATAAAGAGTCCTGTTATGGCGATTTCCTCTTTTTCGCCGGTCTGGTTGTTTACGATCCGTAGACCCTCGACGACCTGATCGCCCAAAACTTCGTCCACTTCTGAATTATATCGGATTTCAAGATTTTTTAGACTATCCACCCGATGCTGCATGGCCTTAGAGGCCCGCATGTAATCTTTACGTACCAACATGGTGACCTTGTTACAGATATTCGCCAAATACGAGGCTTCCTCGGCAGCGGTATCACCGGCTCCAACGATAGCTACATCCTGCCCTTTATAAAAGAACCCGTCGCAGACGGCACATGCGGAAACGCCTCCGCCCCGCAAACGTTGTTCACTGGGTATGTTCAGGTATTTTGCCGTGGCCCCTGTAGAAATGATGATCGTTTCGGCCTCGACCACCTTATCCTCGTCTATCGTTACCTTATGGATGCCGCCGGCCTCATCGCTCAATTCGACAGCGGTTGCCCTGCCCATACGTACCTCGGTGCCGAAGCGCTCGGCCTGCTGTTGCAATTCTACCATCATGCTGGGCCCGTCGATACCATCGGGATAGCCCGGAAAATTATCGACCTCCGTAGTGGTGGTCAACTGCCCGCCCGGTTCCAATCCCGTATATACCACGGGCTTTAAATCCGCACGCGCCGCATATATCGCTGCGGTATATCCGGCGGGTCCGGATCCTATAATCATCGTTTTCAATCGTTCGGTATTCTCTGACATAATCTAATACTTCTATGAATTCTTCTTGATTTCTATGTAATGGTAGGGACAAAAATAGCCTTTTAAAAAAAAGCGGATCCCCAAAGTTATCAAAAGTTATCTAAACACCCATGGCCTGAAAATTCAAAAAAAACCAAACCATCGATTTTTGGTTTCGTAAGTACTATTGAAAACATACCCCTTAAACAAGGAAACTAAAGGCATTCACAGCCAATACAAACGTTTTTAATGGAAATTACAATACTAAAAAGCGTCATAATCGACGATTGCACAACGCACCGTACCGTGCTGAAACGGCTTATCGAAAACCATCCCGACTTGGTGCTCGAAGGCAGCTACCGTAATGGTATCGAGGCGAAAAATAATGGATGCGAAAAAAATGCGGACCTGATTTTTTTGGATGTGGAAATGCCTTTTATAGATGGGTTCGACCTGTTGGAATCCTTTAAGAAGCGACCGCAGGTCATCATGGTCAGCGGGAAGCCCGATCATGCCCTCAGGGCCTTCGAATACGACGTTACCGATTACCTGTTGAAACCCGTGTCGCCCAAGCGGTTCGATATGGCCATCAAAAAGGTGCAACGCAATACGGGTACGATGACCGGACAAAGTGAGGACGAACATATTTTTGTGCGAAGCAATTTCAGAAAAGTTAGGGTAGACTACGGGGACATCAAATGGGTAGAGGCTTTGGGCGACTACGTAAAATTGATTACCGAAAAGAAGAATATTCTCGTATTGACCTCTATGAAGGCATTCGAACAAAAATTGCCTGAAAATCGTTTCCTCAGAATACACAAATCGTACATCATCAACCTCGATCGGATAGAGAATTTCACTAGTACGGAAGTGCAGGTGTGCGGAAAACAAATGCCCTTGAGCCGAAAAAGAAAGTCTAGATTGTTAGATGCGCTTGGAGCGGGATGAGGCAAAGTACAAGCTCAAGTGTAAGTTCAGGTTCAGGTTCAAGAAAAAATTGGTCTTTTCCCATAAATCGGTTTATTTATCCCTACAAATAGTGTTCGGTTTTTTCCCTATCGAATAATATCCTTTATATTTGACCTATGGCAGTTTGGCCTAAGCAAGACAACCAATTCATCATGGAATCCCGAACACTTAAAACTATCGTTATTGACGATTCAAAATTGCAGCGTACCGCAATCTCCGAACTCGTACGCAAACATCAAAAACTGGAACTTACGGCCGACTACCATAACGGTATCGAGGCACGAATTGCCATGAAAGAGAACCCGGTAGACCTGGTCTTTCTTGACATTGAGATGCCAATCATCAGCGGTTTCGACTTTATTGAATCCCTACAGGAACGGCCGCAGATCATCTTGGTCACCGGAAAGGCGGATTATGCCATGAAGGCTTTCGATTACGATGTAACGGATTATCTGCTCAAACCGATTACCGCCGAACGCTTCAGCACTTCGGTCAAAAAAGCCTTGGCCAACCGGTCCGATCCGGAACCGGAAATTACGGACGACCATCATATTATGGTGAACAGCAAGCTGAAAAAAGTAAAGGTATCTGTAAACGATGTACGGTGGATCGAAGGTGTGGGCGACTATATCAAGATCGTTACCGAAGAAGAAAACATTCTGGTGCTAATGACCATGAAGGCCCTAATGGAAAGCCTACCGAAAGGAAAATTTATGCGCATCCACAAATCGTATATCGTTAATCTGGAAAAAGTCGAAAATTTTAATGGGGCCGAGGTAGAAGTTTCCGGGCATCGCCTACCCTTGAGCAGGCATAAGAAAATATTGCTCCAAGAAGCCTTGCTCAACTCGTCAACGGATTAGCACCAAGAGCATTGTTTTCAAACATCCCTTAAGAAAAGGAGGTGCCCCCAGCAGGTTCGACCTCAAAGGCTTCAAGATGAATATCGAATTTTTTCCTATAGGCTTTACTGGCAGCGTTCACAAAATCATCGACCGCATCTTTGTGAACGATATTAAGCGTACAACCGCCAAATCCGCCACCGGTCTGCCGTGCCCCCAATACATCAGGATTATCTTTTGAGAATTCGACCAAGAAGTCCGATTCTGCGCAGCTTACCTCGTACAGTTTGCTGATGCCGTGATGGGCCGCGTATAAAAGTTGACCCGCGGATAGCAAATCTTTTTGCCGTAATGCCTTGGCCATTTCAAGTACCCTTTTGTTTTCAGCGATTATAAAGGAACACCGATTGAAAACGGTGGGATCCATTTCCGGTTTGCCCGCATTTAACATTTCTTCCGTCACATTTCGTAACGATTTTACCTTCGGATGTTTTCTTCGGATGATTTCCACCCCTTCCGCACATTCCCGCTTTCGGGTATTGTACTCGCTGGACGCCAGATTATGGGAAACCTTGGTATTCAATAGGATGATTTTATACGGATGCAGATCAATGGGAATGTAATCGTATTCCAAAGATTCACAATCTAGAAGGATGACATGTCCCGATTTGCCCATTACCGAAGCAAATTGGTCCATGATACCGCATTGCGTACCCACATAGGTGTGTTCGGCCGTTTGGGATAGTTGCACCATTTCCAAATTTGACAGCCCCAGATCGAAGAGTTCGTTGAGGCCGAAGGCGAGTCCGCATTCCAATGCGGCCGAGGAACTGAGTCCCGATCCCGTTGGCAAGTCACTTTGCAGTACGCAGTCGAAGCCTCTCACTTTATCCGTACGCAACGAAATTTCGCTCAAAACGCCCAAAATATAATTTTCCCACTCCACGTCACTTCTTGCAATGGTATTCAGGTCTAGTTCAAACCCTGTATCATAGGTCTCACTGTACACGTGGCAAACGGAATCGGAACCGTTCTTTTGAAGCTTGAGAATAATTTTCTTTTCGATGGCCGTTGGCAGTACATACCCCATATTGTAATCGGTATGTTCGCCGATAAGGTTGATTCTTCCGGGGGATTCAACGGTCAGTTCAGGGGTGAAGGTTTTAAGAAATTCCATAGGTTGTTTGAAGTTTGTAGGTGAAAAGGTTTTAGGTTCAATCGCTACTGCGTGCTGCCTACTGCCCACTATTTTTCACCATGTCGACGGTCGCCACGGTACGAAAGCCTAAATGCTCCAGAGAAGAATCCAGACTTGTCGCCATTCGCGCCGAAATACGGTAGCTGGCACAGTAGGAGGCATTGCACAAAAAAGATCCGCCTTTCATCACCTTTTCCTTGGCGTACGGATCCCTGGCGTTGTACGGGGATTCCGCCCCCTTAGGATTTTTTAGAATGGTATTCTGGGCAGCTACCTCGTTATAATAACCGGTGTTGTACCAATCGCTTGTCCACTCCCACACGTTGCCGGCCATATCGTAAAGTCCGAAATCGTTGGGCGGGTACGATTTAACGGGCGCGCGCTTATCGAAACCGTCCGCTTGGGTGTTGGTCACTGGAAACTCGCCTTCCCAAGTATTCGCTTTTTTTGCCAGTTCGGATGCGTCATCTCCCCAGGGATAAACGGATTCGGATGGGTTGCCCTGGGCTGCCCGCTCCCACTCCGCTTCGGTGGGCAAACGTCGACCGGCCCATTCGCAGTACGCAAGGGCATCTTCATAGGCAATGTGAACGACCGGGTCGCCCTCTTTTCCGATAAGGGAACTTTTAGGGCCGTCGGGGTGTTTCCAATTCGCGCCGATCTGCCACCGCCACCACTGGGAAAAATCGTAGAGATTGGGTACCGAATTTTTGGCTTTTTTAAAGGTAAGGGACCCGGGCTGCATGATACTGTCATGAGGTTTCGGAGTATCTTCGGGCAGTTGTTTTTTCATTTCCTCCCAATCGATTTCACGTTCCGCAATGGTTTTGTAGCCGGTTTCATCGACGAATTTCTTGAACTCGGCGTTGGTGACTTCGGTCAGGTCCATAAAAAAACCGTCAACAGCTACTTTGTGGGCGGGCTTTTCGTGTTCCATGGCCATCTTATCCTGGAGCACGGCCCCTTGTTCGATGATGGCACCGGGAATCCAGACCATCCCGTCCGGCGTATCGATACCTTCCGGTTTTACTTTAATGACGGTCGTATCCTGCGTGGATACTTCTTGTTTGTCTATTGCCTGGGAAGTGTCGTTGAAGGTTGGTGCTGTCTTTTTTTCATCCCTACATCCTATTAAAAAAATAAAAATGGATAGAAAGGTATGGATTCGGATGCTGCTGTACATGGATTTTTTTGAAAATTTGAAAAACAAATATAACCAAATAATCAGTGAAACCTTGACGTTTACCAACAGGAGCATCCTAATGAATATTTGACCGCAAGACTTGCCTTGAGCGCAATCGAAGGGGCGCTAAGAGTTCTACTTAGTTTATGATAACCTGTCTTAGAGTGTTTTTCTCTACAGTAATGATATGCAAAGCGTACACTCCGGCCTGCGGATGGGCGACATCCATAACGAACGTGTCTTCATTTGCTCTCTATGGAACAACATCCTGTATCAGGGCGCCGCTGGCACTGAGCAATTGCAGTTATCCGCAGAAAAGCCGGTTATACTTTTTCTGTTACGGACAAAAAAATGTCCCCACTAAAAGCAGGGACAGTATAGATTTAACGTCTAAATCTCATATCTCAAACCCGCCTGGTGGATGGGCAGGTCTCACATCTACATCACCTCCGTCTCCCCAGGCACCGGAATCTTATACTCGCCATCCGCCAAAGGCTGTACGGGCGCGGGCGAATCCCAAGTGAGGTCGTCGGGTGCGAGATCATGGGTCGATTGCATAGCCTCGTCCCAATTAATGACCTTGCCGGAATAGGTGGCCATTCTGCCAATGATAGCGCTCATGGTACTTTTGGCCCCGTTTTCGCCATCGGCCAAAACGCCACCGTTACGAATGGATTCAAAAAGCTTGACATGCTCGACCGCATAGGGGTTTGGATCGTCTTTGCCCCGATGCTCGAAAAGTGTCTTGCCACTATAATCTTTTAAGGTAGCATTGTCGCCTTCTGTGGATACCGTACCCTTGGTACCCTGAAAGAATTCGGAAACGCGGCTCATGGTTTCCGGCTGATGGCGGCATTGGCTGGCGATAACGGCACCGCTCGGATAGGTGTATTCCACAAAATGATGGTCGAAAATCTCCCCATGATTCGGTCCTTTTCGTACCTCACGGCCGCCCATTCCCTGCGCAGATACCGGATACTCCCCAATAAACCAGTTGGCCACATCGATATTGTGTATATGCTGTTCTAGTATATGGTCACCGCAAAGCCAGTTGAAATAATACCAGTTGCGCATCTGGAATTCGAGTTCGCTCTGTTCGGGCTGTCGTTCACGCGTCCACACCCCACCACTGTTCCAATATACTTGCCCGGATACAATGGCACCGATACTATCCTTTTTAAGCTGCTCAATGGCGGCCAAATAGCTATCCTGATAATGCCTTTGCAGCCCCACAACTACATTTAACTTGTTTTCCTTCGCTTTTTTGGCGGCCGCAAGGACTTTCCGTACGCCGGGCGCATCAACGGCCACAGGTTTTTCCATAAAAACGTGCTTGCCATTGTTGATGGCATATTCGAAGTGCTGGGGACGGAAACCGGGAGGCGTTGCCAAAATGACCACATCGGCCAAATCGATGGCTTTTTGCGCCGCATCGAAACCTACGAACTGATTTTCAGGCTTGACGTTCACCTTTTTCGTTTCCCCCATCTCCTTGGAGATATTAATCAAGCTATCTTTCAAACGATCTTCAAAGGCATCGGCCATGGCGACCAACTCTACATTTTCATCGGCGTTCAATGCCTGTACCGCCGCCCCTGTGCCTCGACCGCCACAACCCACCAAGGCGATTTTCAGCTTTTTGTCGTTGGTGGAATTGAACATGCCCTGCATATTCAGATTGGGCAAGAGCATGGCGCCTCCGGTAAAAAGTGCCGTATTCCGCACGAAATCCCTACGTGGATTTTTACTGTTATCGGGTTTGGTCTCTTCTTTTTTCATTAGATATAAATTATGGTTCTTGAATTTTTAGTACTTCTTAATAGGTATACAAATGTCAATGGTTCGACATAAATCCGATTTTGCTACCCGTCATACGTCACCCGTCGTATCAAAACAGCCCTCAATATAGAAAGAATCTCGCACTTTATACTAACGATCATCAATGAATTTCACATTCATGGCACATTATAATTGTCAAAAAACGATTTTAACGCTACTTTTATCGCTTGAGAGTCTGCCTCGAAACAGCCTCCATCTACCAATCGATACTTTATGGAAACTGTTTTAGAGCGCTTGGACTGGGTGGTGCTGGGCGCCTATTTTCTGGCCTTGATCGGGGTAGCCCTTTGGGTCATACTACAAAAGAACAAAGATACCGCGGACTATTTTTTGGCAGGTAGAAATGTCGGCTGGTTCGTCATCGGCGCCTCCATTTTCGCCTCGAACATCGGTTCCGAACATGTCGTTGGCCTGGCCGGCACCGGTGCGGAATCGGGTATGCCCATGGCGCACTATGAGCTGCACGCCTGGATCGTTCTCTTATTGGGATGGCTTTTTCTCCCCTTTTACATGCGTAGCAAGGTGTTTACCATGCCGGAATTCCTGGAAAAACGTTTTGATAGCCGCTCGCGATGGTTCCTGTCCGTTTTTTCTTTGGTGGGCTATGTTATCACCAAGGTATCCGTGACCATCTACGCCGGGGGCATCGTCGTTTCCGAACTCCTGGGCATCGATTTTTGGTACGGCGCGATTGGCATCGTTGTATTCACGGGTGCATACACGATCCTTGGGGGAATGAAGGCCGTAATCTACACGGAAACCCTGCAAACCGTCGTACTCATCGCAGGTTCCGTTATCATTACCTATCTCGGACTTGAACAGGTAGGCGGATGGGAGGAACTTCGCGCCACGGTCGGTCCCGATCACTTCAATATGTGGCGACCGATGTCCGACCCCGAATTTCCTTGGACGGGACTGCTCTTTGGAGGCACCATCGTCGGAGTCTGGTATTGGTGTACCGATCAATACATCGTTCAGCGTACCCTTGCCGCACAGAACATTAAAATAGGAAGACGCGGTGCCATTTTCGGAGCCTATCTTAAGATTCTGCCCATATTCATCTTTTTGATACCCGGAATCATTGCCTTTGCATTGGCCAAACAGGGTGTGCTCACTTATGACAAGGCCGATGAAGTGTTTCCCGTAATGGTGAAAACGCTGTTGCCTACGGGTCTAAAAGGACTTGTTGCCGGAGGGTTGATGGCCGCACTTATGAGTTCACTAGCTTCGGTTTTCAACTCCTGCTCTACTATATTTACCATGGATATCTATAAAAAACTAAGGCCCGAGACCCCGGAGAAAAAACTTCTGAACATCGGCCGGGTCGCCACCGGTCTGGTCGTTATTTTGGGGATTATCTGGATCCCCATCATGGATAAAATTGGCGGGGGTGTACTCTATCAGTACCTGCAAAGCGTTCAGTCGTATATAGCACCCCCCATCACGGCCGTGTTCGTTTTGGGCATTCTCTGGAAGCGTGTCAACTCCACCGCCGCTATCGTAACGCTGTTCTCCGGGCTGGTAGTAGCCGCATTGCGGATTACCGCCGAGATACAGAAAAATGACCTTTCGGGCATAGCCTATGAATTTGCCACCATCAACTTTGCGCACATGGCCATCTTTATGTTTATTTTTTCTGTGGTCGTATGTGTCGGGACAAGTTTGGCAACGGCCGCCCCGGATTATGCCACTATCAAAGGTTTGGCATTCGGTACGCTGACGCAGGAGCAAAAAGAAGAGGCCGTCGGCAGTTATACTTGGATCGATATTTTGTTATCGGTCATGCTGGTCATCGTTGTGGTGGCGGTATTGACCTATTTTACAGGGTGATAGCGAGATGTGGTAAGTGTTCATGATGCAATATTTCGTTTTTGTTACTTTTTTCTTAATAATCATGTTTAAAATAAATTATATTTATAAAAATTTACACCTCTAAACTATAAACCAATATTCATGGAAGCATCTTCAAATGTAATGGCACCTAACGCAAATAGACTCTTTCTCGCCAGTTGTTTGGCGTTGATCACTACAGCTTTTTCCTTCAGTATACGGGCGGGTATATTACCTCAATTAGGTGAGGAACTGAGCCTTACGGCAGAGCAATTAGGTTTTATTAACTCTATGTGGTTCTTAGGATTTCCAATTTCCATGGTAATTGGTGGACTCATTTATAACAAAGTAGGCGGAAAAGTAATCATGCAATTTGCCTTCTTTGCCCATGCCGTTGGTATCATTCTGACCATATACGCCGGAAGCTATTATGGACTATTAATTTCTACACTACTTATCGGTTTGGGTAACGGTTGTACCGAGGCGGCTTGTAACCCCATGATCGCAGATGCCTACAAAGGTAATCGCATGAGTACGATGATGAACCGCTTTCACATGTGGTTTCCAGGTGGTATTGTAATCGGTAGCCTTATTTCAAAATTCATGACCGATGCGGGTTTGAGCTGGGAAAGTCAAATATGGGTCATCATGATTCCAACCTTGATTTACGCTTATCTTTTCTTCGGACAATCTTGGCCAAAGGCAAAAGTTGAGGAAGCTTCGAATTTATCAAGCAACTTTACAGCCATGCTATCTCCCCTGTTCATATTTATGGCTGTTTGTATGGCGCTTACCGCAATAAGCGAATTTGGCCCGCAACAATGGGTAGGGCTTATATTGGCAAAAAGCGGAGCCGAACCTATGCTGGTATTGGCTTTGGTTACTGGCTTGATGGCAGTCGCCAGATATTTTGGGGGCAGCGTAGTCGCCAAATTCGACCAGACCGGCGTACTCTTGGGAGGAGCCATACTGACCACCATAGGCGTCTATCTATTTAGTACGCAAACGGGTACAATGGCATACGTAGCGGCTGTATTTTTTGCCTTGGGGGTCGCTTATTTCTGGCCAAATATGATTGGATTTATTGCCGATAAGGTTCCAAAAAGTGGGGCTTTGGGACTTTCAATTATGGGAGGAATCGGTATGTTCTCGACCTCAATTTTTCAACCGATTATAGGGGGATGGATCGATGCCGATAAAGCGGATGCCGCTGCTGCGGGATTCACCGGAGATGAACTTGAACTGGTTGCCGGTCAGGACACCCTTGGTACCATGACGACCTTTCCGGCCATACTGATCGTTCTTTTTACAATCCTTTGGTTCTGGATGCGCAATAAAAGAGCAAAAGACAAAGCCCAAGCCCAAACGGGTGCGGAAGGTACAGCGATGTAGATTTTTAGGAAATTTCTGGAATTAGGTAAAGCGGTTCTCTTTTTTTGAGACCGCTTTTTTATGGCTATGCCATTGAACAAGACCTTTTATTGCATCAAAATATGATGGTTTTGCGTTCATGCCAATACGCTTTTTATACTAATTTTATCTTTGTAATAGAGAAGTGGATTGAATTATTAATTTAAAACGATTATTATGA
>NZ_JBGTHY010000544.1:0-11487 GCF_041745955.1 Pricia sp. | reverse complement strand
GTCCGCTTCCGGCGCAGGAAGCGTAGCCGTCTTGATCTGGATTTCTGCGGGAAGGATTTCCGGTTTTTTTCCTTGGCCGGTACAAGAAAATAGTATTAACGAAGTAGCTAGGAGTATTGTAGGCTTCATAATCGGATTATTTTATCTAAAGATAATCATCATAATTAAATTTTCGGCCAAAACCTCCTATTAGTATAAAACTTATAATTTCAACACGAGCAGAAAGTGATATTTACCAGTCATTTCCCATGTCGGAACCCTTACCAAAAAGGTTCCGCTTTTATCCGATATCATTTGCCTTAACAATTCTCTGGACGATTGGAATAGAATAGACATTCATCGCAAACTATTTAAGGCTACTAAGGCTCTTCTCCAACGTCTCGATCTTCGCCTCCGCATCCGCCTTTTTTTTACGTTCCGTGTCAATTACCAGCTCGGGCGCATTATTGACGAAACGCTCGTTGGAAAGTTTCTTTTGTATGGATCTCAAAAAGCCTTTGGTGTACTTCAATTCCTCCTCGATTTTTTGGATTTCGGCCTCTATGTCGATGGTACCGCTTACGGGGATGAAATATTCGTTGCTTTTTACCCGAAAGGATAACGCACCCTCGACCGAAGCATCAACATACGTAATTTTTGAAAGATTCGTGAGTTTTTCGATGACAGTGTCCCATTTTTTCGAGGTTTTTTCCTCATCCAAAACGGAAAGCTCCAACACCTCTTTCATGGGAATATTCTTTTCCTTTCGGATGTTTCGCACGCCTGAAACTACCTCGGCGGCGAACTCGAATTCCTTAGTCAAGTCAGCGTCCACGTTTTGGGTTTTCGGCCATTCCGAAACCACTAAGGCTTCTTGGGGCGACCGCTTGGCGATATGCTGCCAGACTTCTTCTGTCAAAAAGGGCATAAAAGGATGCAATAATTTCAGGTTCTGCTCAAAAAGGGCAATGACCTCTTCATAGGTCGTCTTATCAATGGGCTTTTGATAATCGGGTTTTATGATTTCGAGCAGCCACGAACTGTAATCGTCCCAGACCAGTTTGTAGATGGCCATGAGGGCATCTGAAATACGATATTTACTAAAATGGTTCTCGATTTCGGCCAAAGTTTGATCGAACTTGGCCGTATACCAGGCGATGCCCAGTTTTGAGGCTTCGGGCTGGGGCAGATCGCCTACCTCCCACCCTTTCACAAGTCGAAAGCCATTCCAGATTTTATTCGCGAAGTTCTTGCCCTGCTGGCAGAGGTCTTCGTCGAACATCAGATCGTTGCCGGCGGCGGAGCTCAACAGCAATCCTACGCGGACCCCATCGGCGCCATATTCTTCGATGAGCTTGAGCGCATCGGGGGAATTGCCGAGGGATTTTGACATTTTGCGTCGCTGCTTATCGCGCACCAATCCCGTAAAATAGACATTCTGAAAGGGGCGTTCATTACGGAATTCGTATCCAGAAACAATCATACGCGCTACCCAGAAAAAGATGATGTCGGGGCCGGTGACGAGGTCGTTGGTGGGATAATAGTAGTTGATTTCTTTGTTATCGGGCTCTAGGATGCCGTTGAATACACTGATGGGCCATAGCCAAGAGGAAAACCAGGTGTCCAAGGCGTCTTCGTCCTGTCTTAAATCTTGCAGCTCCAAAGGCTTCTCGACGGAGCCCGTGCTGAGCACAGCCGAAGTGCGCGAAGTGAGAGCTCGTTTTTCATTGGCTTTTTTCGACGCATCTTCCATCGTTTCGGTCGCCCTTCGAGGGCGCCTGCCTGTCGGCGAGGCAGGCTCGGGGTGACCGTTCAATTTTAATCGTGCTTTCTCCAACGCTTCCTCCTTGGTCTCTGCGACCACGAAATCATCCTGCCCGTCGCCGTAGTAGTAGGCGGGAATCTGTTGACCCCACCAAAGCTGTCGTGAAATGTTCCAATCACGGATGTTCTCCATCCAATGGCGATAGGTATTATCGAATTTTTTGGGGAAAAATTTGACTTCCTCCGTTTCTAATACGGCCTTGAGGGCAGGTTGGGCCAGCTCTTCCATTTTTAGGAACCACTGGTCGCTCAAGCGCGGCTCTATGACCGCTTTGGTACGCTCGGAAGTTCCTACTTTATTGACATAGTCTTCCGTTTTGACCAAAAATCCCTTTTCTTCCAGTTCCTTGGTAATTTCCTTACGGACAACAAAACGGTCTTTGCCTTCGTAATGCAATCCAAAGGAATTTAAAGTGGCGTCCGCATTGAAAATATCGATGGTCTCCAAATCGTGCTTTTCGCCCAAGGCCTTATCGTTGATATCGTGCGCAGGGGTTATTTTCAGGCATCCGGTACCGAATTCCATATCCACATACCCATCCTCGATAATTGGAACGACCCTTGCGCAAATGGGAACGATGGCCTTTTTACCCTTCAAGTGCCGAAAACGATCGTCATGGGGGTTAACGCAGATGGCGGTATCGCCCAAAATGGTTTCCGGTCTTGTAGTGGCAATAGTCACTTTTTCGCTGGAGCCTTCAATAGGATAGGATAAATAATAGAGTAGTCCCTGTTTTTCCTCATAGATCACCTCCTCGTCCGACAGAGTCGTCTGTGCCTCTGGATCCCAGTTGACCATACGATGGCCCCGATAAATCAACCCTTTATTGAACAAGTCGACAAAAACCTTGATAACGGATTTGTACATAGCGTCATCCATGGTAAACTTGGTGCGGTGCCAATCGCACGAGCAACCAAGCTTTTTGAGCTGATCCAATATAACGCCGCCGTACTCGTCCGTCCATTCCCAGGCATGTTTCAGGAACTCCTCCCGGCTCAGATCGGATTTATCAATGCCTTCTGATTTCAGTTTGGCGACCACTTTGGCCTCGGTGGCAATGGAGGCATGATCCATGCCCGGCACCCAACAGGCATTTTTGCCCATCAGGCGCGCCCGACGGGTCAAAACGTCCTGAAGGGTGGCATTCATCATATGCCCCATGTGAAGCACGCCCGTTACGTTCGGTGGTGGAATTACGATGGTATAGGGCTCCCGATCGTCAGGTACGGAATCAAAGTATTTATGTTCCATCCAATAGCCGTACCAGTGGTTTTCAGCTTTTTGGGCGTCGTATTTTGAAGGTATATCCATGGTTTGGAACGGTTTTTGATAAGTATGCTAAGGTTTGGGAAATTAAATTCCAGACCCTCGTTAATTGTTGATATTTTATGGCAATTTTGCCCAATTGTAAATACGAAACAAAAATAAGCAACGTTAACACATAATGAACTCGTCTCAGGTTTTTCTTTTTTGTCCCGAAACGTCGGGGTAAACTGGCTACCAAAATGAGTTCAAGTAAAGAAATTTGGAGGTTCATAGGAAAAAATTTAATTTTGGACTTCCCTTTAAAACCAAAATCATGAAAAAAATAGTACTTGTATTGTTTGTTGGCCTAATGGGATTTACCCTTACCGCACAGGAAAAGGCCGCTAAAATCGAGTTTAAATCGGAAACCGTTGATTACGGTGAAATAGTACAGGGCGCCGATGGCGTTCGGGCGTTCGAGTTCATGAACACCGGTGATGCACCATTGATTATCAGCAAGGTAAGCTCAAGTTGTGGCTGTACCATCCCAAAGAAACCCGAAGGCCCAATTCTTCCGGGTAAAACCGGCGAAATTCAGGTGAAGTACGATACTAACAGACCCGGACCGATACGCAAGGCCATCACGGTGATATCAAATGCGGATACGCCTACGAAAGTCCTTAAAATCAAGGGCGAAGTGAAGGCCGTTGACGGAAAATAATACTATGTTACAATATTTTGATGGAAACCCCGATTTCAACATCGGGGTTTTTTGGTTCTAAGGGATGAAAAATGGCTCGGTGCTCGGTGCTCGGTGCTCGGTGCTCGGTGCAATAGACAAAAAAATCTTTATAAGTTTCCGATTATCCAGAATCCGCCATCCAACATCACCATTTTTCCTTGAACATATCCTTTAGCACAAAGCTGAATGTTAGGTCTTGGGCATGGCGCTCAACTTGTACTTTCACCCGTTTCCCATCTTTTTCATTGAGCATTTCGAGAACTTCCTGTATTTTGTATCGGTGAATGCGTTTTCCGTTTACGGCCAGAATGACATCGCCTTCCAATAGGCCGGCTTCGTGGGCAGGGCTTCCGGCACGAATGCCCGACACGATAATTTCGGGCACCAAACTCAGTCTCGTACGATTCTCAAAAAGGATTTGAACATCACCGAATGACTTTTCTTCGCTATATATAACGCCCCTTGAATCCGTAATACTTTCTGAAATATACCGTACGCCATCGTGCTGCAAGCTAAGTCCGCTTAAATTATATTGGAAAGGCGCATTGAAATTCCTATTTTTTCGCAAGGCAATCGTGTTCCGGCCGTAATCAAAAATGATATTGAAGCGTTTCAGCACCTCGCCGCCTACACTGCCGTTGCGACTGCCCAGGTTTTTTATGGCACCGAAGGATTTTTTGTCCGGAAAAGCCGCCTTGGCATCCTTCAAAACAAAACGACCTATCTGAATGGTATCGACCTTGGTACGTTTCCCGAAGATATTGCCGTTCAGGCCTTTTCCTAAAAAGTCCTCATAATACGTGTCCGGAACATGTATGGCTCCGTTTTCAAATAGCCATATCGCATCGCTACTTCCCGTATCGACCAACAACCTCACTGGCAGTTCTCCCTTTAGTATTAGATTACCATCGATATAGGCTTTTTTTTGAATAATCGCAAGGGGAAGGATTTCCTGCCGCCTATTTTTTCTGTGCACATAGGTTGTGGGATCGTGAAATTTTAGAATGTTGCGGCCGTAATCTATTTCCACCACAAAATCCCTGAACAGGTCATATCCGATAATACCATGGATTGGAATGCCCAAAGTAGTAGAAAAATTCATGGTCTTATCCAACACGACATACAACTGTTGGTCGCGATTCGCGATATTCTTGGTTTTGAAGGTATTGCCATGTGAACGCAGTGCTTTGATAGGTTCACCATCGCCGAGCCCCTTGATGCTAATTTCGGAAACATTGTTGATCTGTACCGAATCTTGATCGGAGAGATTGAAAAGGATGGGTTTGTCGACACCGGAATCCAATATAAAGGAAAGTTCGGTACCGTTTACCTCCATTGGGATGATCATAAGATTGTTGATAAGGCGGAATTTCAGCTTTTCGAACTTTTGACCCTCGGGCAAATGGAAAGTCTGTGCGATACCCAAAACGGGAAGCAGTAGGATAATTATGGCGATATTACTTAGAAACCGGTTCAACTTTCTTGTTTTTAACATATTATCCGTGTTTAAGGTACGATTTTTTTCGTTTGACCTATTGTTTTTAACACATGAAAGAAGGCTGCTTGGTGCACGATGTTCGGCGACGAAAAATACTTTGAGCATCGTGCATCTGACATCCAGCCTACCTACAAACATTCTCCCACAAACATTCCCCCATAAACTTTTTGACCATTACACTTGAACTTGCCCTTGTACTTGTTTTCCCCATTTCCTTTTCCCATTTTTGCAAAAACAAGAATTGCTATGCCAAAAGTCTCCCATAAAGGGGCAACCATGCCTCAATCACCCATTCGCAAATTAGTGCCCTTCGCCGAAGCCGCAAAAAAGAACGGCGTCGAGGTGATACATCTCAACATCGGGCAACCGGACATCAAAACGCCCAAGGTCGCCTTGGATGCGGTAAGGAACAACACCCTCGAAGTGCTTGAATACAGTCGCTCGGAAGGTTCCGAAGAATACCGCCAAAAATTGGCGGGGTACTATGCGAAAAACGACATTCATGTCAATGCCCATGATATCATCATAACTACGGGAGGCTCCGAAGCACTTGCCTTTACGATGGGCAGTATTATGGATACCGACGACGAAATCATCGTACCCGAACCTTTTTATGCCAATTACAATGGATTTGCCACCGCAGCCGGCGTTAAGGTGGTACCCGTCACCTCCTATATAGATTCCAATTTTGCTTTGCCGCCCATCGAGGAATTCGAAAAGCGGATCACGCCGAAGACCAAGGCCATTCTTATCTGTAATCCCGGTAATCCGACGGGTTATCTGTATACCAAGGAAGAAATCAAAAAACTGGCCGCCATCGTAAAAAGGCACGACCTGTTTCTAGTGGCGGACGAAGTATATCGTGAATTTGCCTATGACGGCCGGCAACACTATTCCATTTTACAGGAAGAGGGCCTCGAACAGCATGCAATCATAGTCGATTCCGTTTCCAAAAGATATAGCATGTGCGGGGCACGTATTGGCTGCTTGGTGACTAGAAACCAAGAAATCATCAAGACCGCCCTTAAATTCGCCCAGGCACGCCTGTCCCCGCCCACTTTTGCGCAGATGGCCAGTGAGGCCGCCTTGGAGACTCCACAAAGTTACTTTGACGATGTGAAGGAAGAGTATACCCAGCGCAGAAACCTGCTCGTTGCCGAACTCGAAAAAATCGAAGGGGTAAGGATCGGAAATCCCCAAGGGGCGTTTTACTGTATTGCTGAGCTGCCCATCGACGATGCCGATCACTTTGCACAATGGCTTTTGGAAGATTTCCGATTCGAGGGCGAGACGGTGATGGTCGCCCCGGCAGCGGGATTCTATGCTACCGAGGGACTCGGGAAAAATCAGATACGTATCGCGTATGTGCTGGATAGGGAAAGCCTAAAAAGGGCAGTGAACATACTAAAGGAGGCCTTAAAGAGTTATACTCATAGTGAAGCGATTTAAACCTATTCTTTTACTTATGATTTTCACATTTGCACCCTAGTTTTACTATTTTTGAGTAGCTACGGCTATGCTACCAAAAAATGGCTTTATTAGTGCACAAAAACTGAAATACTTGGTTCCAAAAAATAAGTTTAAATGGCTCCATAAATGATGTAAGAGACCTATCCTAAAAGAGCCTAAAACCCCTAATGGACATCCAAAAAGAAATATCCCTTAAATCGTACAACACCTTCGGTATTGACGCCAAGGCTCGATATTTTATCGAGATCAATAGCGCCGACGAACTATGGCAGGCTTTACAATTAGAAGAATACCCCGAAAAATTCGTTCTCAGTGGCGGCAGCAATATGCTAATCGCCGGTGATATCAACGCACTGGTTTTACATATAAATATCAAGGGGATCGAAGTCGTCAAGGAAGATAGCGATCAGGTCATCCTAAAAATCATGGCCGGTGAAAATTGGCACACTCTGGTGCTTTGGACTTTGGAAAAGGGATATGGCGGACTTGAAAATATGTCCCTCATCCCCGGAAATACCGGCACGGCACCCATTCAGAATATCGGTGCCTACGGTGTAGAACTTAGGGATACTTTTGTAAGCTGCGAAGCGATAAACGTAGACGATCTGACCTTAAGAACGTTTACCAAGGAGGATTGCCGGTTCGGGTATCGCGACTCTTACTTCAAAAACGAGGGAAAGGGAAAATATATCATTACCTCGGTTACGCTACAACTGACCAAACGCAATCACCGACGCAATACTTCCTACGGTGCTATAGAATCCGAGTTGGAAAAGAAAGGGATTTCTGACCCAAAAATTAAGGATATATCCAATGCAGTAATCGCAATCCGACAAAGCAAACTGCCCGATCCCAAAGTGCTGGGCAACAGTGGCAGTTTTTTTAAGAATCCCATTATATCCGAATCCGAATTCCATACTTTTACGAAAGACCATCCGAATGCGCCGTTTTATACGATTTCGGCAGACAGCTATAAAATTCCCGCGGGATGGTTGATAGAACAAGCGGGTTACAAAGGTAAACGTTTCGGCGATGCCGGTATCCACAAAAAGCAGGCCTTGGTATTGGTCAATTATGGAAATGCGACCGGCCAGGAAATAATCGATTTGGCATGGAAAATCATTGAAGCGGTCGAAAAGAAATTCGGTATCCGTATAGAGCCCGAAGTCAATATAATAGGGCAGAATGGAAACTACGATCAATAAAATAACCCCTGCTACTAAAAGCAGCAGGGGTTATACCAAACCAAACTAACCAAAAACTAAATGTGCAGTTACCAGTTGCCCATTTATGGGATACATATTTTCAATAAACCAACACTAAAATTCGTTTTATTACATTAGCGTTATTGCATATACGGATTAAAAGATAAGATCGGATGCCCCCTACTACACTTTTTTTTCTGAACGCGTTCAAAGACCTACCTCGAACATGAGCACGTTACTTGAAAAACATATCGTCGAACTACTTCAAGAGCGTGACGAAAAAGCAATCTCGTTGTTATACGAACACTACGGCAGTACCCTTTTGGGCGTCGCCCACAAAGTGGTACGCGACGAAGAAATGGCACAGGACGTACTACAGGAAAGCTTTGTGAAAATCTGGAAAAAATCCGATTCGTACGATGCATCCAAAGCAAAACTCTTCACTTGGCTTTTTCGGATCACCCGAAATACGGCCATAGATAAATTGAGAAGTGTTAAAACAAAAAGCGATAAGGAAATCCAAATCGATGTTTCGGACGTATATAATCTGGGTGTCAACAGTACAAGACCAGAGTTTATGGACGTCCGTGAGAATCTGGAAAAGATAGAGTCGAAGTACCAAATTGTGTTGGATGCCCTTTTTTTTCAAGGGATGACGCAACAGGAAGCGAGCGATGAGCTCGATATTCCCTTGGGCACTATCAAATCTAGGTTAAAGATCGGACTGAGGGAGCTCAAAAAAATATATGGCCCGACGATGCTTTTGACCCTGACACTTAACCTTATACACGTTGTACCGTCTTGAGACGATTCATTATAAATCCTTTTTAACCAACCTGGATTTCTATTGACCTTTTATAGTTGACCGTAGGCGCATAGGTTTTACATCAAAATCAAAAAAATTGCACCATGAAACAAAAATTACAAACAATTTTAGATTCCGATTTGCTGGAAAACTATCTTATGGGGACCACGAGCGATGAGGAAACCCTACAAGCGGAAAATTACATTTCGTTGTATCCGGAAGTAAGAAAGACCTACGATGAACTGCAAGAAAATTTGGAAACCTTTGCCAAATTACATGCCGTAAAGGCACCTGACGAGCTCAAGGAAAAGATAATGACCCAAATCCACAAGGAGAACAGGAACGGAAGCAGGTTCATGAAATTTGCCGTTGCCGCAAGTTTTGCGCTATTGGTTTCCGCAGGGGCATCCTACTTCTATTGGGATCAAAATCGAAGCTTGAAAGAAGAAAATGCCATCGTCAACAACAAAATCGACAATCTGCAAGAAGAGATGCGCGAGCAGCTCGAAGATGTTAGAAACCAGTTTATCGTACTGCAAAATCCCGAAACAAAACAATATAAATTTACGGGAAACAAAAAGGCACAAGAGCTTAAGGCCGTTGCCTACGTCAATCCCGTTAAAAAACTGTCTTACCTAAACGTAAGCAAATTGCCCCACTTGCCCGAAAATCAATGCTATCAGATGTGGGCCGAGGTCAACGGCGAAATGGTAAATCTTGGAATCCTAAAAGAGGCCGATAAAAGACTAATGGCCCTACCCTATTCCGATAACGCGGTCGGATACATTACTATTGAGCCCAAGGGCGGTAACGATAGTCCGACAGTTGAAAATATAGTGGCGAACATCGCATATTGATACATTCGTTCTTACGAATTTTACTTATAGCCCCGTAACTTTCGTGTCGGGGCTTTATTTTGTACCTTTACACAAAATTGTAACATGAAGTTGATACTATTGACCATAGCCCTGTTGGCCCTAGCGTTTGCTGGTATCGCCATTAAAATATGGAGTAAAAAAGATGGTAAATTCGCGGGTACATGCGCCAGTCAGAGTCCGTTTTTGAACCAAGATGGTGAAGCCTGCGGCATGTGCGGAAAACTTCCCGAGGAACAGGATTGTAGAAAAGATTCCAATTCCGAATTACCATCCTACAACTAATGCAACTATCAACTAATGCAACTATAAAACTTTTTTAACCTTTGGGCGAAACCGACGACACCCAAGCCATCATTCAAAAGGCACTTGAGGGAAACCAAATTGCCTTTAGTACCTTGCTGGATACTTTTTGGAACGGTGTATACGGATTCCAGCTCAAGCGCACCGAAAACGAAAACGACGCCGAAGACATTACTATTCAGACCTTTTCAAAAGCCTTCGACAAATTACAATCCTACGACCCTTCGTACGGCTTTAAAACCTGGCTGATAACCATTTCGAAAAACATTCACGTCGACCTCGTCCGAAAGCGAAAAAGGAATTTGGAAACCGACGGTAACCAAGAGGCGGTAAAAAAAGTGCTTGACGATGCGCCCTCTGCAGAAGACCAATTGATCAATGAACAGAATTTGGCTAAACTCCTGCTGCACATCAAAAAACTAAAACCCCACTATCAGGAAATCATCAATCTGAGGTATTTTAAAGAGCTGAGTTACGCCGAGATCGCAAACGAGCTCAACGAACCTGTCAACAATGTAAAAGTCAAGTTACTTAGGGCGAAGAAGTTATTGGCGGAGGTTATAAATGGTGAGCAGTAGCAGTAGCACAACCCCTACCGCGTACAACCTTCTTAAAATCGTATATTTGTATCTAAATTCCAATTCTTTATGAGCACGGAAACCCTAGAAAGAACAACACCCGCAAAAGGAAAGCCCAAATGGCTTCGGGTCAAGCTTCCTACAGGTAAAAAATATACCCAACTTCGAAGCTTGGTCGATAAATATGACCTGCATACCATTTGTACGTCCGGCAGTTGCCCGAATATGGGCGAATGCTGGGGCGAAGGCACGGCGACTTTCATGATTTTGGGCAACGTCTGCACCCGTTCCTGCGGATTCTGTGGGGTACAGACCGGTCGACCATCGAATGTGGACTGGGCGGAGCCGGAAAAAGTGGCCCGTTCCATTAAAATAATGGGTATAAAACATGCGGTAGTTACCTCCGTAGACCGCGACGATATGAAGGATATGGGCTCCATTATCTGGGCGGAGACCGTCAAGGCCATCCGTAGAATGAATCCCGATACCACCTTAGAAACCTTGATACCCGATTTTCAAGGTATTGAAAAGCACCTTGACCGGATTATCGAGGTAGCTCCCGAAGTCGTTTCGCATAACATGGAAACCGTAAAAAGATTGACCCGCGAAGTGCGTATACAGGCCAAATACGAACGTAGCCTAAACGTACTTCGCTATTTGCACGATAATGGGGTAAACCGTACTAAATCAGGGATAATGCTGGGTCTTGGCGAACACGAGAACGAAGTAGTACAGACTATGAACGACCTGCGGGAAGCACATGTCGATGTAGTCACGATAGGCCAGTACCTGCAACCATCGAAAAAGCACTTGCCCGTTAAGGAGTTTATTGTTCCCGAGCAGTTTAAAAAATATGAGACCATCGGTCTCGATATGGGCTTCCGACATGTGGAGAGCGGCCCTTTGGTCCGATCATCTTACAAAGCCCATAAGCATATTGATTAGCGTAATAAACAATTATT
>NZ_JBGTHY010000543.1:0-2237 GCF_041745955.1 Pricia sp. | reverse complement strand
TTTAAATCATCCAATCTATATTGGTTGGCCAAGGCGTTCAATTTGGCCCGGTTGAGCCTATGGATATTGCGAAGTCCATCGAACAGCAGAACGGAAGATTGCAATCCCCCGTTTGCGGTAAAAATAGTGGTCGTAACCGGTTGGTTAGTGATTGGGTCGAAATTTAGACCGGTATTACCCGAAGCACTCAAAGTAGCATTGGCATCCGGCAAAAAATCACCAATGGCGTCGGACCTATCGATCATGGCATTTTGCAAGTCCAGTTCATAGTGCTCTACGGTCAGGTTATTTTCAACGGCATAGGCCACGCATTCTTCCAGCGTCCATTTTTTTTGCTGTGCCGTGATAGTACTTATCGTGAACAACAGCAGTAAAGCGGTTAGTTTAAAGTTCATTTTTTGATTGTTTTGACCTGCCTAGCGGCAGGCAAGTTGATGTATTGATTGATGTATTTACTCTTCGCTGTTTTCCGATTCACCCTCCTCATCTTCGCCCTTCTTGATAGGCTCGGTTTTGTTCCATACTTTTACCTTGTCGGATTCCGTGAGTCCGGAAACGATTTCTACGTTGACCCCGTCGGAGATTCCGATTTCAATATCCTTACGCAGAAACTTTTGGTCTTCTACAGCCCCGGCGGCAATCTCAACGAAAGGCTTGTCCGTCTTTTTATCGAATTGCAACAATGCTTCGGGAATTACCAAAATACTATCCTTCTTTTCGAGCACCAATGATGCGTTGGCACTGTAACCCGCGCGGATAAAAATATCGTCCTTGACCTCTACGTCGCCTTCGATCTTGAACTGTACCGCTCCGGTCTCCTCTATGCCTTTTGGAGCGATAAAACGGAGTTTGGCATCCAATTCCTTGCCCTCGACCGCACCGAGATTTATTTTCAGGGGCGTGCCCACTTCCAGCTTGGCCACCTCGCCTTCATCGACCTTTCCTTCAAAGATCATCTTGCTCAAATCGGCAATCGTGGCAATCGTAGTGCCATCATTAAAATTATTGCTTTCGATGACCTGATCGCCCTCCTCCACCGGAATTTCCAAAATGGTGCCATCAACGGTTGCCCTGATATTGGTGTTCGCGCTTGAAGAACCCCCTGCCGAACCTTGGCGGATGATTTGATAATCGGCCTTGGCATTCTCGATTTCCTGCTGGGCCTGATTATACTGTAATTGTAGGGTGTTAAAATTTTGACTCGCAATAACCCCTTTATCGAATAATGTTTTATTACGATCATATTCGATTTTGGAATTATTCAGGGCCAATTCCGCATTACGGACCCGCCCACGCGCTTGGTTCAAGGCCTGTTCGTTGGGCACCACCTTAATCATGGCGATCAAATCACCCGATTTTACCTTATCGCCCTCTTCCTTATAGATTTTTTGGATGATACCCGAAATCTGTGGTTTGATCTCGATTTCATCTTCGGGGATCAACTTACCGGTTGCCACGGTTTTCTTTTCGATGTTGGTAATGAAGGGATTCTGAACCTCGTAGGTTACCGCCGATTTACTGTTCGATTTAATAAAAAAGGCAGCCGCCCAAAGTGCCCCGAGCACTAATACTCCAATGAGGATATATTTTACGATTTTGTTCATTTTGAAAAGGTGTTTGTTGTTTATTGTTTATGGGTTGGTGTATAGGGTTACAAGTTTGATCCTTACTGTTTTTGATTTTGAAACTCATTCCTCGCGAAGCGCATCGATAGGCTTAATACTCACGGCGCGCTGTGCGGGTATGAGCCCGATCAAAGTGCCAAGCACTACCATGATAACCAATGCCCCAAGAACGTATGGAATAGGAACCGTCGGATTCGTATAGGGGAAATCAATGTCTTGTGTAAAGCTATTGATCATAGACAGGGTTGCAGCACCTATTATGATGCCCATGATACCTGCGATAACGGTCAAGAAAACGGATTCCAATATAATCTGGTTCCGCACTTCGGCAGGGGTGGCCCCCAAGGCCCTTCGAACGCCCAGTTCTTTGGTGCGTTCCTTTACCGAAATCAATAGGATGTTTCCAATGCCGATTACGCCTGCTAAAATAGTTGCTATACCCACTATGAGCGATAAAAAAGTGATACCATCGGCAAAACCTACAATTTTATTGAACTGCTCACCTAGATTGAACGACCCGAAGGCACGGTCGTCGTCAGGGTGGACATGATGAATGTTCTTTAAAAGATTTTTTATGTTTTCTTCGACTTTCAGTACGTCGGCATCATCATA
>NZ_JBGTHY010000542.1:0-6680 GCF_041745955.1 Pricia sp. | reverse complement strand
GAACGGAAATGGAGTTTTTTGGGAAGGGAATTTCAACGCACTTGCGGATGCTGCGGCACCCACCAATTCCACTACCGGCCAAGGGGGTTCATTGGCGCGTTTTAAGATTGTCGACGACTACTTGTACGCCGTTGATTTTCACAACATCAATATTTTTAATATCTCAGATCTTGGCAGCCCGAAGACCTTGGGCCCTGTTTCTGCGGGTTTTGATATTGAAACGATTTTTAACCAGGGACAATATCTGTTTTTGGGCAGTATGAGCGGAATGTTCATCTATGATATTTCTTCACCGGCCGTTCCGACCTATGTTTCTGAATTTCAACACGGAACGGCTTGCGATCCCGTAGTAGTCGATGGCGATTATGCCTATGTTACACTGCGTGGTGGTAGTGCTTGCGGTGCAACGGAAAGCGGATTGCTTATTATCGACATTTCAAACATTGCCAATCCCGTATTGCAGAAAGAATACCCTATGGACGAACCTTACGGTCTGGGGATAAAGGACGAGAAACTATTTATCTGCGACGGTGATTCGGGTCTAAAGGTGTACGATAAGACCGATGTCGATAATTTGGTACAACTGAGCCATTTTAAGGATATCAATACCTTCGACGTCATTCCCTTGGAAAACAACTTGTTAATGACCGGCAGGGATGTTATTTACCAATATAAGTATTTGGATGACAATATTAGATTGTTGAGTACGTTGCGGCTCAATTAAGATGCATTGATGTAAAATGGAACGCCCCGAAATTCGGGGCGTTTTTTTATACCTATATATAGGATATGAACGGGAATTAAAAAATTCAATTACTTTTGTGCCACGAAAAAACCATATATGGCCAAGAATTTAGTGATAGTCGAGTCGCCCGCAAAGGCAAAGACGATAGAAAAATTTTTAGGAAAGGATTTTAAGGTGGAGTCCAGTTTCGGGCATATCGCAGATTTGCCCTCCAAGGAATTGGGGGTGGATGTCGAGAAGAATTTTGAGCCCAAGTACATCGTCGATAAAGACAAGAAGGCACTCGTAAAAAAACTGAAAGATCTTGCCGACAAAGCGGATATTATCTGGCTGGCGAGCGATGAAGACCGTGAAGGGGAGGCCATTTCGTGGCATTTGGCCGAGGAATTGAAGCTCGATAAGAAGAAGACGCGGCGTATCGTTTTCAACTCGATTACGAAATCGGCCATCCAAAAGGCGATTGAGAATCCTCGGGAAATCAATTATAACCTGGTCAATGCACAGCAGGCGCGCCGTGTTTTGGACCGTTTGGTAGGCTATGAACTATCCCCGGTACTGTGGAAAAAAATCAAACCGGGCCTATCCGCAGGTCGGGTTCAGTCCGTTGCCGTACGTTTGATTGTCGAGCGGGAAAGGGATATTGAAGGCTTTACGCCAGAAGCATCCTTTAAAATATCCGCAGAATTCAAAACGGAAGATGGCAGTGTCTTCACTGCAAAACTGTATAAAAGCTTCTCGACCAAATCAGCCGCCGAGAAATTTCTGACCCAAAATATCGGCGCCGATTTTTCCATTGGGGATCTGGACAAAAAACCCGCCAAGAAATCGCCGTCCGCACCGTTTACCACTTCCACTTTACAACAGGAAGCCTCAAGAAAACTCTATTTTTCGGTAGGAAGAACCATGCAGGTGGCCCAGCGCTTGTATGAAGCCGGATTGATTACCTACATGCGAACCGATAGCGTCAATCTTTCAAGCGAGGCCATCACGGCCGCGAAAGACGCCATTATCGCTAATTACGGCGAAAAGTACAGTACCGTTCGAAACTTTAAGGGAAAATCAAAAGGTGCCCAAGAAGCACATGAGGCCATTCGCCCGACAGAAATGACCAATGCATCGCCCTCTTTGGAACGTGACCAATCAAAACTTTACGAACTGATCTGGAAACGGACCATTGCGTCACAGATGAGCGATGCGCAATTGGAGCGCACCAATGTAAAGATAAAGGCCAACACCCATGACGAAGAATTTACGGCCAATGGCGAGGTCATTAAATTCGACGGATTTCTTAAGGTGTACCTAGAAAGTTCCGATGAAGAAGATACTCCCGAAGAGCAAGATGGGATGCTGCCCGTCATGAAAGTCGGTGAAACCTTGCTGAACAATTATATTTCGGCGACAGAACGTTTTACAAGGCCGCCTTACCGCTTTACGGAAGCATCCCTCGTAAAAAAATTGGAAGAGTTGGGTATCGGACGGCCCTCTACCTACGCACCGACCATATCGACCATTCAAAATAGGGGATATGTCGAGAAGGGTACTGTCGATGGTGTCGAAAGAAAATATGTACAGTTGTTATTACAATCTGGTGCGGTCAATGAAAAAAGGCTGACCGAGACCGTAGGTTCCGATAAAGGTAAGATGGTGCCCACGGACATTGGTATGATCGTCAACGACTTTTTGGTGAGCCATTTCGGTAACATTTTGGATTATAATTTTACCGCTAGGGTAGAAGAAGAATTTGACGAAATCGCCGAGGGCGAGGAAGATTGGCAGAAGGTGATGAAAAATTTTTACAATGATTTTCATCCCAAGGTGCTCGATGTAGAGGAAAACGCCGACCGCGCCAGCGGGGAGCGGGTCTTGGGCGAGGATCCAAAGTCGGGCAGGCAGGTCTCCGTACGTTTGGGCCGTTTCGGGCCGATGGTGCAGATGGGCACGGTCGACGATGAGGAAAAACCCAAGTTCGCCAGCCTGTTGCCAGACCAGTCCCTGACAACGATAACCTACGACGAGGCTATGGAACTGTTCAAGCTTCCAAGAAAACTGGGGGTTTTTGAAGGCGAGGAGGTAGAGGCCAATGTGGGCCGATACGGTCCGTACGTGCGTTTCGGTAAAAAATTTGTATCCCTCGGCAAAGATGAAAGTGCCTTCGATGTCGATTTCGAAAGGGCCGTTGAGCTGATCAAGGAAAAGCAAGAGGCCGATGCGCCTATTTTTAGGTATGAGAACGAGGATGTAACGAAGGGGACAGGCCGTTTCGGACCCTTTATAAAGTGGGACGGCATTTTTATCAACGTCAACAAAAAGTATGATTTCGAAAACCTATCCCAGGCCGACCTGATCGAACTGATCGAGGCCAAAAAACAAAAGGAAATCGATAAGGTCGTTCAAAATTGGGAGGAAGAAGGCATCCGCATTGAAAAAGCGCGATGGGGCCGGCATAATATAATAAAGGGAAAGACCAAAGTAGAGTTGGCCAAATCGGTGGACGCAGTCAAGATGTCCTTGGCAGAGGCGAAAGAGCGTATCGAGAAGAAAACGCCGAAGAAAAAGGCCGCGAAGAAGCAGGCGGCACCAAAGAAAAAAGCGAAAGCGAAGAAGAAGTAGGCGTATGGCATTCGATTTTCTGACTCCCGTCGAAGACAAAGTTCTGGCGCACTGCGAACTACTTCCAGCACAGGCCTTGGGAAAATACCTGAAGATACACACGAAACGCCACGGGCTTCCGGACCTCGAATCCATATCCATCGCCATCATCGGCGTAAACGAATCCCGTAACGCCTTTGAGAAGAAACCTGAAAAACTGGATATTTCCGCTATCCGGATTCAACTTTACAAATTGTTTCGCGGCAATTGGAATTCCAGCCTCGCCGATATGGGCAATATCGAAGAAGGCGAAACGGTAGAGGACACCTATTTTGTCGTCCGGAATGTGGTGGCCGAACTATTGCGGAAAAATATCGTCCCCGTCATTATAGGGGCTACCCAAGATATTACCTACCCTGCCTATCGGGCGTTCGACGGTATCAAAGAACTGGTCAATTTGGTAGCCGTAGACAGTCGCTTTGATTTCGGGATGGACGATGAGCTTATTTCGTCGCACTCCTACATGAGTAAAATTATCACCGAGAAGCCCAACAATCTTTTTAATTTTTCGAACATCGGGTATCAGAGCTATTTTAATGCCCAGGAAGAAATCGATTTAATGGAACGGCTTTTTTTCGATGCATATCGTCTCGGCGAGCTGGGTGCCGATATTTCATTGGCGGAACCCGTTTTGCGCAACGCCCACATGATCAGTATGGATGCTCGTGCAGTGCGTGCCAGTGAAATCGGTCTATCCGATAATTTTTCGCCCAACGGCTTTACCGGCAGGGAAATTTGCGCTATCGCCAGATATGCGGGTATCAGTGATAAGGTCAGTATCTTTGGTATCTATGAGATGGAAAATACGGTACAGTCCGCCCAATTAATGGCGCAGATCATCTGGTATTTCATCGAAGGTTTTAATTTCCGTATCACCGAATCGCCCTACGACAGGGCCGATAACTTCACTAAATATAACGTACCGACCGAAATCGAGCAGTTGGTCTTTTACAAAAGCCACCTTACCGATAGGTGGTGGGTCGAGGTTCCTTCCATTTTGGCCCCGCATACTAAAACGAATTCACCGGCGTTATTACCTTGCACCAATAAAGACTATCTGGAGGCCTGCGACCAGAACATTCCCGAAAGGTGGTATAAGGCTTACAAAAAAGGCTTTAATTAGGGCAAAAAAAAATAAAGTATAATTGCCGCCGATACAATAATTTGACTAAATCGCAGTTTTAGAGTGTAGAATAAACGTAATTTTTTTGCAGTCAATAATCAGAATCGAAATTTAACCTAAAGTATGAAAAAGCTATTGTTATCATCTATAGCGTTTGTTTTTTTACTCAGCAGTTGCGGGTCAAAAACAAAAGGAGAGCTAGTAGGGGCCGAAGGAAGAAAATGGTATCCCGAAAAACCTTACGGTATGGAACTCATTCCTAGGGGAGCGTTTATCATGGGTAAATCAGAAGAGGATCAGGCCAAGCTCTTGAATGCACCTACCAAGACCGTTACGGTCAGATCGTTCTACATGGATGATACCGAGATCACGAACAGTGAATACCGCCAGTTTGTGGAGTGGGTAAAGGATTCCATCACGAGAACAAAATTGGCCATGCTCGCCGATGAATTACAAATAGGCCCCGAAGAAGGCGGTATCGGTGATTATGCTTTCAAGGATGCCGATACGACCAAACTTTCAGCGTATGACAAGTATATGCTCGACAATTATGCCGGTATGGGCGAAACCGGTTTTGAAGGAAGGGCCCTAAATAAGGATGAACAATTAATCTGGGACGTTTCCGAATATCCGGATGAATACTACACCGAGATTATGGACTCCATGTATATTTCAGAGGATCAATCCTATAACGGCCAACGTACGATCGACGTCACCAAATTAAAGTACAAGTACAGCTGGATGGATATCGAAGCTGCCGCACGCGCCAAAACCGGGAACAGAAAAGACTTTATTCGTCAAGAAGAATTGGAAATCTATCCCGATACAACGGTTTGGATCCGTGATTTCGAATATTCGTACAACGAGCCGATGCACAACGATTATTTTTGGCACGACGCTTACAGCGAATATCCCGTTGTGGGCGTTTCATGGGATCAAGCCCGGGCTTTCTGTAATTGGAGGACGAAATACAAGAACGACGATCAGAAAAGCCGCGGCAAACAGTTCGTTAATCAATTCCGACTGCCTACCGAGGCCGAATGGGAATATGCCGCAAGAGGCGGTATCGAAAGTGGAACCTACCCATGGGGCGGTCCGTATGTAATAAGCGACACCGGATGTTTTATGGCGAACTTCAAACCACAGCGTGGCGACTATGCGGCCGATGCGGCGCTCTATACCGTAGAGGCCAAGTCTTATGAACCGAACGATTTCAACCTTTACAATATGGCCGGGAATGTAGCCGAATGGACGAACTCAAGCTATGATCCCGCATCTTACGACTACGTGTCGACCATGAACCCCAATGCCGGTGCCTTGGCCAATGCGAGAAAAGTGATCCGTGGCGGGTCTTGGAAAGATGTTGCCTACTTCTTGCAAGTAAGCACCCGAGATTATGAGTATGCCGACTCCGCACGTAGCTATATCGGTTTCCGTACCGTACAGGATTACATGGGCGAGGAAGACTCGACCCAGTGAAAAGTATTCAATAATTAATAATCGATTTTCGGCCAGTTTCAAATACACCCCCGAGTGGCCATCGGAACAGATCAAACCTTTTAACCAAATCTTTAGTATTAACATTAAATTTCAAATTAAATCTTAAATTATGGCACAGTCAAAATCAACAAAGAAATTATTCAACATGGCCTATGGCCTTGGCGCATCGGTAGTAATCATTGGTGCATTGTTCAAAATCCTTCACTGGGAAATTGGTCCGCTTACAGGGGGTCTGTTACTAGCGGTAGGTCTTATTACAGAGGCACTTATTTTTGCAATTAGTGCGTTCGAACCCGTCGACGATGAATTGGATTGGGCATTGGTCTATCCAGAATTGGCAGGTGGTGCTACTTCCCTAGGGAAAACTAACGAAGCCGAAATGAAGGAAGCCGAAGCTTCTTTGTCCGCTAAATTGGACAACCTATTGAAGGAAGCCGGCGTCGATGCCAACTTGATGGAAAGTTTGGGAACTAGCATCCGTAACTTCGAAGGCGCCGCTAAAGGTATCGCGCCAACAGTCGATGCTATGGAATCTACCCGTAAGTATTCCGATGAAATGGTTCAAGCAGCGGCTCAAATGGAATCGTTAAATAGCCTTTATAAGGTACAATTGGAAAGTGCCAGCAAGCAAGCTACCGTCAATGAGGAACAATTGCAAAATGC
>NZ_JBGTHY010000541.1:0-5453 GCF_041745955.1 Pricia sp. | reverse complement strand
TAAATTTAACAAAAGTACAGTCTTGCCAAGAAAATTCCATGCGTTTTGGACGTAACTTTGGGTTTAAAGGGTTCTTTCTTTTATAGGATGTCCCATTCTGTCGACGAGTTGAAGTAATAGGACAATAAATGTTAGTTATTTTAATGTTTTTTCACTTTACTTTACAAACTCCTAACTCAAACAACATAGATGTCCTCAAAAGAAGTCACAAACTGCTGCGGCATATACCGTTTATCAAAGTAGTTGTGCCCATCGCAGTGCATGTTCAGTCCGTTGTCGATTAGTCCGACCGTTTTCCATCCAAGTTTGTTCGGGGCGATAAAATCTTTTCGTAGGTTATCGGCTATATAAAGATAGGTACAGTCGGGAAATGCCTCTTCGATGATGCGATAATTTCTTTCGTCGGGTTTTTCAGAGCCTATTTCTTCCGAGATGACGATTTTATCGATACGGTCGGTGATGCCCAAAGCCTTTAACTTGGCCCGTTGCGTGGTCTTTCTTCCATCGGTGATGATACCGATTTTTCCCTTTTTGGCTTTGATCTGCGCCATGGTTTCCAATACTCCTTTGAAAAGATGGATGCTGGGGATATGTGTGCGATAGGTGTTCAGTAATTCCGACTTATCTTTATGGTATGTGGCGGAAACGAACTCAAAAACATCCGCCTTACTTCTAAAAAGGGAATACATACGGGCAAAAAGGGGGCGCCAATGAGCAGCATCTATACTTTTGGCGATTTCCGAGTAGGCCGACCGCAGATATTCCATTTCGTTATAGATCGTATCGTCGAGATCAAAGACAATGACCGTGCTTGCGTCAACCTTTATATCCATGAACCAAGATTTCATCGTCGTAGCGTATCATCAGCAAATCTCTTTCCCAGCAGTCGAATTGTTCATCGATGGATTCGTCCAAGAAAAATTCCTGAATGATCCACTTGGGGTAATTGGCACCGGACAGATAGGAGAGGGGAAACCCGCCCCCGAACCTCGGGTTGATCTCTATACCGTATATTTTATTTTCGGTCTTGTGCTTAAAAAACTGCGAGGTCAAACAGCCGACCGCACCCTCGATATGTCCCAAACGTTCCTTAATGTAAGGAACCAAGGCGTTGTCAACGGTCAAGGCCTTATACACTTCCCCGTCACGTACTTCCAAGCGTTTTCTGGGAACGATACATTTCAACGTATGGTCCTTGCCATAATAGAGATCGCAGGTAAATTCATCGTACAGGTCATGGTCGAGATATTCGAGAAACATCAGTTTGTCGTTGGCAAAGTGATCGTCCGTCAGATCCGTTTTGTCATGGATCACATAGGTATCGATACTTCGGCTGCCGTCGATGGGTTTAATGAACAAGGGCAGCTTGTAATCGTCTTTGGCGTACTCATTGGCGAAGGCGACCTTACGGGATTCAAAAAATTGATGGATCTGTCTTTTGTCCCTGCATTTTCCGACAAAGGCTTCGGACGAAATAACCGCTTTTATACCCTTGCCGGCGAAAAGTTCGTTATTAATTGCCATGGGAAGTAGTTCGCCATCGATGGTTGGAACCAGCAACTTAATATCACGGGCCTTGCATTGTTGTATCAGTGAATCAGGGTAGTCGGGATGGGTTACCTTTGGTACCTTAAAATATCCGTCGGCCACATGGCATGCCGCTGAAAGATCGGGATAGGCATCGGAAGCGAATACTTTCCCCTGCGGATACACCTTTTTGAGTTCCATTTGAAAGGCCCGCACCAGCGAAACCCGTCTTCCGGCAGAAGAGATTAAAATATTCATCTTACGAATGTATAAAAAGTTCGGAACATCTTGATAAACGGATTGATTAAAGGTTTGCGGTTAAAAATAAAGACCAGCAACGAATATCCCACACCCTTGTAATCGTCGCCCAAGAATTTTTTCAAGGGGTAGGCATCTATTTTCTCGAATCCGTTCAGCATTTCCGGGATTTTCTTTACGGAAATATCCGACTTCATCAACCGCAACATTAAAAAGAAGACGAAAGACTGTTGCCTGGTCTTCAAGCGTTTGATGCATCTTTTTGCATGGGGATGGTCTTTTGGGACATTTTTGATCAACCCATCATAGACATAGGCGGCGTTGGCGTTGTCATAGATCACTTTGTTATAGTGTTCCGGACTCTTGTTGCGCATCGCCGAGGAGGGCAAGATACGGTAGCGGTGCACATCAAGGTCGACATGGGCCATTCTTTGGGCCTCACAGAACAGCTCCGAGGTCAGGATGGCATCTTCCATCCATTTGCCCTCTATAAATCGGATGCCCGTCGCGCGCATAAAATCCCGCTTGACAATAAACCACCAAATTTCATTTTTGTGCTTTCGGGAAGCGATATAGGATATGCCATCCTTGATATCAAGGATTTCAATAGGATGGTCAATATTTTCCGAGAACGGATAGGGCCTTTGCACTACCGATCTGCTTTTAAAGGTAAGGATCTCGAGACGGTTGACTTCCATCAAAGCCAATAGCGTCGGCAAGGTGTTTTCCGCCAAATAGTCATCGGGGTCCAGAAAATAGAGGTACTTTCCCTTGGCCAGGTCGTAGCCTGTATTCCGTGCCGCACCTACCCCAGCATTTTTTTTATTGATAACGACGATAGTGTCGTGTTTTTCGGCATAGCCATTTGCAATGCGCAAGGTATCGTCATTTGATCCATCGTTCACTATGATGATTTCATAATCGTCAACATCCAAATTTTGCCGCAACAGGCTGTCAAGGCATTCCGGTAGGTAATGCTCCATGTTGTAGCAGGGAATGACGATACTAAGTTGCATGTTGTTGTTTTATTCTTTACCGGTAAAAAATTCCATCGTAGCACTGGTCTCCGAAGAGATGCCATCTCTTTTTAGGACTTTCAGCACGGTAAGCCATAAAATTTTCAGGTCCAAAATAAAGGAAACGTTCTTTACGTACCAGACGTCGAGTTCGAACCTACGGGGCCAAGGCAGGGTATTTCTTCCATTTACCTGTGCCCATCCTGTAATGCCGGGGCGCACGTTATGCCGTTTGGCCTGTTCCTCGCTATATAGCGGTAAATATTGTATCAATAAGGGTCTAGGTCCGATGAGACTCATATCCCCTTTTAATACATTGAACAACTGCGGAATTTCGTCCAAAGAAGTTTTTCGCACAAATTGGCCCACCTTGGTTATACGTTCGCTATCGGGCAAAAGCTTTCCGTCAGGCCCTTTTTTATCGTTCATCGATTTGAATTTGATGATTTCGAAGATCCTGGCATGCTGCCCCGGTCGTTTTTGGATAAAAAAAGCCTCCCCTTTATTGGCAATCGTCAGAAGTATGAAGGTGATGATCAAGATAGGGCTGCATACGGCCAAGATGACAAACGAAAGTATGATGTCAAGGGTTCTTTTGATAAAGCGTTTGTACATTCAATAGTGTTATCGGAAATTATCGTGAAATTAAAGATTAAAAGCTTATAAGGTCTTGTCTAATAGACCAATTACGATAATTATGGTTAAAAGGATGTTTTTACGCTATTGGATATCATTTCCTTCCTTTTGCAAAGAAAATGACAAAACGGATAGGGCAAGCTGTTTCCCGCTTTGATTTCAGGTTAAAAAAAGGATGTAAATGATGTAAAGCCTAATTCTATTTGGTTTCTCAGCCTTTCGACCAAACGACCCTGTTCACATAATCTACGTATGAAAGTATGATACGGACGACCTTTTCGCTAACATTGGGCATGGAGTAGTCTGCTACGGGCCTAAAATTTCGTTCCGGATTTCTTTTCTGAACGTCTAGTGCTGCAAGGGCCTGCATGATGCGTTCGGGATTCATTCCGACCATCATGACCGAAGCTTCTTCCATAGCTTCGGGTCTTTCGTGCGCGTCGCGAATATTGAGGGCCCTAAAGTTGAGAATGGATGATTCTTCCGAAATGGTACCGCTATCGGATAGTACTGCAAAAGAATGGTATTGCAGCGCATTGTAATCGGTAAAGCCCAAGGGTTTGAGAAATTGAATATTTTTATGGGTCTTTAGACTTTTTGAATCCAACATATTCCGGGTTCGCGGATGTGTGGATACGATTATCGGATAGTCATATTTTTCCGCAATCTGGTTCAGTGATGTAATCAATCCCTCGAAATTTTTAGGGTTGCTGATATTCTCTTCACGATGGGATGAAACCACAAAATATTTTTCCTTTTCTAGACCTAATTCCTCAAGTACTCCGGATTTTTCGATTTTGGGAAGAAATTGCTGTAGCACTTCGTACATGGGGCTGCCGGTCTTTATTACCCGATCGGCCGGCAGACCTTCCCGCAATAAATATTCCCTGGCGATATCGCTGTAGGTCAGGTTGACATCGGACACATGGTCAACGATTTTACGATTGGTCTCTTCAGGTACACGCTGATCGAAACAGCGGTTCCCCGCCTCCATATGGAACACGGGAATCTTTCGTTTTTTCGCAGGAATTGCACACAGACACGAATTGGTGTCGCCCAGTACCAAAAAGGCATCGGGTAGGATACTTTCGAGTAGCGGATCGATTTTAATTAGGATTTTGCCTACGGTTTCCGTGGCATTTTTTCCGGCTGCATTCAAAAAATGGTCCGGCTTTCGGATGCCGAGGTCATCAAAGAAAATTTCGTTTAGCTCATAGTCATAGTTCTGACCGGTATGTACCAAGGTGTGGTCTATAGCTTCGTTGGCGTCCAGTGCATTTAATACGCAAGACAAACGAATAATTTCAGGTCGTGTGCCGACTACGGTAAGTACTTTTAGCTTTTTCAAGGTGGGAAGGGAGTTTATACTTCGGCTGCGCTCAGTAACCGGAAGTTTATGGGTTTATAAAAAAGTGCAAGTTCAAGCACAAGTTGTCAAGTGCAAAACATTTTTCCAGTATTTTACTAACTACTAACTACTAACTACTAACTACTCAATCAAACATCCTCAAAATAAGTATCTGAATCTTCGGGATTGAAGGGTTCGTTGATCCAGAACAGCGTAATCAATTCTTCATCACCAATGTTTTTGATGTTATGGGTTGTCCAAATGGGCATATCTACATAGGCGGGTTCTGAGCCATCTAGGTAATAATCGATTACTTTGTCGGTTCCTATTTTTCTGAGTTGGATCAGGGCTTTACCGCTTATGACCGCAAATCGTTCCGCTTTTCGGGTGTGAAAATGATTGCCACGGGTTATGCCCGGTACGGTGGTCGAAAACGAGAACTGTCCACTGGTCTGCGTCCGTGCTATCTCTACGAAACTACCTCTGGGATCTGTATTTTGGGTATATTTTACGGGATAATGTTCTTCGGGCACATAACAGCGGAAGGTATTGAACAAAGCCTTTTCAAAACTATCCTCTAAGTTAGGGAAGGCACCTTTGCCCATATACTCCTTTTGATAGCCTTTCAGCAGCCTCAATATTTCAGATACTTTCTTATGGCTGGTAGG
>NZ_JBGTHY010000540.1:0-1929 GCF_041745955.1 Pricia sp. | reverse complement strand
ACGATTGCGCTTTACGGCACTTTTAAAGCTCTTTTTGGGTACGGCGACCCCGGCCTGGATTTTTAGGTCTTCAGGGAGTTCGGTGTTCAGATAGATCAGTTTGATAGGATAGTTGGACACCGATTTCCCTTGGGCAAATAGCAGGTCAATTAGCTTCCTACTTTTTAGTTTTTCTTTATTGGGAAAGGTGTGGCCCATGGGATGGTTTATGTCACCGATATACCTGAGAACCACAGCGCTTCAAAAAGGAAAAAAGAAACACGAATTGGCACAAATTACATACGTTCAGTCCCACTTCGGTTACAGCTCCTTTTGCCACACATTATCCTCTTGCTTGACATCGGCCATTAACTGTGACGGATCGATTACGACGGCTTTTATGCTTTCTAAAGGTTTGTCAATGGTAAAACGGTAAGTGGGAAAGGCCCAGGGCCAATCCTGCAATACCGTACGGTTTATTTGCGGGTGCGGATTCTCCTTTTCACCGCGCATCATCCGAAGCGGCGCATAAAATGTTTCTTTGGTACCATCCTTATAAACGACCAGAATATCTATAGGCATCGGCATTTGTCCGGTCCGCACTAAACTGATTTTGGTTTTACCGCTGTCCGCTACAACATCGGTGATGCCATAATCAATGGTGTTGGTGGTCTGCGTCCAATCCGTAAGGTACCAATCGAGCTCCATACCTGATACTTTTTCGGCCTCCCTATTAATATCGTTGGGCACGGGATGCTTAAACTTGAAATCCCTATAATAATTTTGGATGGTTTTCATCAGCTTGTCCTGCCCTATAATATAACCCAATTGGGACAGAAAAATAGAGCCCTTGCTATACGCGGCTATACCGTAGGCGTAGTTGACATCGTAGCGGTCGGCATGCGTGGTCTGCGGTTGCTCAAGTCCTGAATTGACCAGGTTGTAATAGCCTTTATACGTGTTTTCAAACGGGTTCTCCTTGCCTTCTTCCATGATTTGGTTCATGGCCAGCGTAGAAATAAAGGTAGTGAAACCTTCGTCCATCCATTCGTGTTTCGATTCGTTCGTGGCCAACACATGCTGGAACCAAGAGTGCGCCATTTCATGGGCGGTTACGCCCACTAGGCTACCGAAGTTTCTGCCCCCGGTGATCAAGGTACCCATCGCGTATTCCATACCCCCGTCGCCCCCGTGTATCACGGAGTATTGGTCATAGGGATACTCACCGATATTTTTATTGAAAAACTGCATCAGTGCCGCGGTCTTTGGCTGTAGTTTTTTCCAGTTCCCTATGATCTCGGTGTCGTTTTTATAGAGGAAATGCAACATTGGCCCGTTCTCGACTTGAAGAGTATCGTGCAAATAGTCGGGGTCGGCGGCCCACATAAAGTCATGTACCATGGGCGCCTTAAAATGCCAGGTTAACGTCCTGCCTTTTTGACGCTTTACTTTCGTGCCCGGAGCTTCGTATCCGTGACCAATTTCCTGTGGGTTCTGTAAATAGCCGCTTCCGCCGACCACATACTCCTTATCGAGGGTCAGTTTTACGTCGAAATCTCCCCAAACCCCATGGAATTCTCGGGCGATATAAGGGTCGGCGTGCCATCCCTCAAAATCATACTCGGCCAATTTCGGATACCATTGGCTCATGGACAATGCAACACCTTCCTCACTGTTACGGCCCGAACGCCGAATCTGTAAAGGCACCTGCCCGCGGAATACCATATCGAAAGTCGTTTTGCCTCCGGGGAGCAGGGGCTTTGCCAAATTAACCGTAAGAACGGTGCCTTCCTCTGCAAAGTCCACTTTTTGTCCGTCCTGCAAAAGGGATGCGGGATGCAAAAATCCCATTTCACTTTCTGATAGCCCCGAAATCCTACTTTTTCCACCCTCCGTCGTCATTCGTTTATCGGGATCTTTGATGTTCTGCAACCGGATATCCATCTCGCT
>NZ_JBGTHY010000539.1:0-2743 GCF_041745955.1 Pricia sp. | reverse complement strand
GAGGCAATGATGGAAACCGTATAGTTTTCCGGAAGGTTGAGCACGTCAAAGGTTACTTTTTGATTGCTCAAGGCTTTTTGATGGCAATGATTGTGGATTTTCACGGTCTTGGCTTCCTTGGTGAAATGTGCAGCCGTCAGTTCTCCCTTTTGGATTTCCTGGGATAGAAATTCCTCCAATAAAAAGGAGTTTATGGCAATGGCGTTAGTGGTTACGGAATCACTGGAAAAACGTTTGTATTCGTCCCGAAAGGTCAAGATGGCTGAAGGTTCCAATCCAATAACCGGACGGCCTTGGTCCGCAAAAACTTTTAATTTGGGAATATGGGCCAAGGCCAATTTTTTTGCTTGTTTTAGAAATCCTTTGGATAAGTAGGTGCGCCCGCTTTCCCCATAAAAAAGTTCCACCTCATACCCCAGGCGGGTCAATACTTCGATGGCATCCTTTCCGAGTTCGACATCGAGGTATTTCGTGAACTCATCGATATATAAAACTACTTTTCTTTTTGATGTAGTGTTTTGTTTTTTAAAGGATTGAAGATAGGTATCGAAATTAAAATTTGATACCTTTGGGAGACTTCTCCGAGGAGCAACCCCAGCTGATTTCTTCAATAATCCGCTTAAAAAATCAGAACCATAGACAGCATTTGTGAGGCCTGCCACTTTGCTTCCCAGTCGGTTCAATTTCGTGTTGTAGGCAAAAAGTTTGCTGCGTAGTGGATAGCCGTTCGCTTCTTGATATTGATAGAGGAATTCCGCTTTTAGGGTGGCGACATCCACGTTACTGGGGCATTCGCTACCGCAGGCCTTACAACTCAGGCATAGGTCGAAAACCTCTTTCAGCTCTTTTTGGTCAAAGCGGTTCTTTTGGTCTGAAACGGTCAAAAATTCCCGCAGGGCGTTCGCCCGGCCGCGGGTCGTATCCTTTTCGTTTTTGGTGGCGTGGTAACTCGGACACATGGCACCGCCCATATGTTCCGTCTTTCGGCAATCGCCGCTACCGTTGCATTTTTCGGCCGCTTTTAGAATACCTTCGCTATCGGAAAAGTCCAAAAGTGTCTTGATTTCCGGTTCCAGGCGGTCGATTTCGTAGCGCAGGGATTCGTCCATGGGATAGGCATCGACGATTTTACCAGGATTGAAAATGTTCTGGGGATCGAAATAACTTTTGATCCGTTTGAGCAGTTCGTAGTTGGACTCGCCGATCAACAATGGAATAAATTCCGCTCGAACGATGCCATCGCCGTGTTCACCACTGAAAGATCCGCGGTACTTTTTGGTCAATTTGGCCACATCGGTGGTAATTCTGCGGAACATACCCACATCTGCGGACTGCTTTAAATTTAAAATCGGACGTAAATGCAGCTCCCCTGCCCCGGCATGTGCGTAGTACACCGCATCTTGCCCGTAACCTTTCATGATTTCGGTGAACTCCGCAATAAAATCCTTTAAATCTTCAACGGCTACGGCGGTATCCTCGATACAGGCCACAGCCTTACGGTCGCCGACCATGTTGCCCAGCAGTCCGAGTCCCGCTTTTCGCAGTTCTACGGCTTTGTTGATATCACCACCCTTTAATACGGGATTTGCATAGCTGAGTCCCGACTCGGCTATTGTTTCCTGTAAAGCAAACAATTGTCGCTCTAGATCAGTTTCCGTATCCGCCTTTACCTCAAGCATCAAGAGCGCGGCAGGATCGCCTTCGACGAAGAAGCGGTTTTTCAACTGTTCGCGGTTGTTCTTGGTACACTCCAATATCACCCTGTCCATCATTTCACACGTATGCAAGCTGTGCCCCATTACGGGGGCCACATCGCTCAAGCAATCTTCCAGGGTTGTGTAATGTGTCACCACCATAGCGGCTAGTTTGGGCGGCAAATCATCCAATTGCAAGGTAATTTCCGTGGTGAACGCCAAGGTGCCCTCGCTGCCGCTTAACAATTTGCAAAGGTTGAAGTCCGCATCGGCCATCCCAAAAACGCGGTTGTACAAAAGCTCGTCTACGGCGTATCCCGTGTTTCTTCTGTGGATTTCAGGTTTAGGAAATTCCGCTAGTATTTCATCCTGTATATCCTTATCCGATAATTCATTATATATATTTTTATAAATGGATGCTTCAATAGAATCACCTCCCATTTTATCCTCAAAACTGGACTCAGAAATGGCCTTAAACTCCACTTCACTGCCATCGGAAAGTATCGTTTTAAGCGAAACCACCTTGTCACGGGTCACACCATATTGAATCGAGGTCGTGCCCGAAGAATTATTGCCGACCATACCGCCGATCATACAACGGTTGGATGTAGAGGTATTCGGACCAAAAAACAGTCCGAAAGGTGCGAGATACAGGTTCAGCTCGTCGCGGATCACGCCCGGCTGCACGGTAACCTGTTTTTTTTGCTCGTCGAGATGGATAATTTCAGTGAAATGTTTGGAAACGTCCACCACAATACCATCGCCAACACATTGTCCGGCCAATGAAGTTCCCGCCGTTCGCGGAATCAATCCGACTTTATGCTTACCGGCAAAACCGATCAGCTTTTTAATGTCCTCTATGGTTTGTGGAAAGACCACGGCAAGCGGTGTTTTGCGATACACGGAGGCATCGGTAGCATAGAGCGCTTTAGTCAGTTTATCGGATACCAACTGCCCTTGCAGCGACGCGCCAAGCTCTTGAAGTAAATTTTTATCCAATGGAAAGCAATTTTGATTGCAAAAGTAAGTTTTTATGGTTGAAGGGATAT
>NZ_JBGTHY010000538.1:0-64254 GCF_041745955.1 Pricia sp. | reverse complement strand
ACAGGCATTGACCCACTGCAAATAATGGCCTTCCGGCACACGTGCTAGGGTTTCGTTGACGCTGATCTGCTCGTTGAGCGACAAGGGCAATAGCCTTGGATCATCACCATAACAATCGGCCAATAACTTTCCTTTAGTGCCAATAAAGAGTACACCTCCGTCCCAGTTGCCAAAGGGGTCATCATCGCCAAGCTCGTCGGGTCTGGCAGGGCGTAATCCCCCATCCATCCAACTGACATCGATACTGCCCATACCGTCCGTTCTTGGATATTTGAGATGAATGGTACTGGAATTCGGAAAGCTTTTTGGGTAGTTGGCGGTCTCGAACTTGCCTTTAAAGGCATCCGATATGCTACATTCCACGGTTGTGGGATAGAGAATGGGGAGAATTCTATATACGGGATCCATGATATGACAGGCCATATCGCCAAGCGCACCGGTTCCGAAATCGGACCAGCCCCTCCAATCAAAGGGGAGATAGGCATCGTTGTAATCCCTGCCCTCCGCGGTGCCCAACCACAAATCCCAATTTAAACCTTTCGGTATTTTATTTTTGGTAGTAGGAGTTTCCAAGGCCTGCGGCCAAATGGCGCGGTTTGTCCAACATTGTACGGTATGTACATCGCCGATAAGTCCGGCATCGTAAATTTCCTTCATTTTGCGTACGCCGTCTCCCGATCCGCCCTGATTGCCCATTTGGGTGACCACTTTGAACTTTTTGGCAGCCTCGGTCAGCATTCGGGCTTCCCAAATATCATGGGTAAGGGGCTTTTGCACGTAAACGTGTTTCCCCATCTCCATGGCCTTATATGCCGCCGGTGCGTGGTTGTGGTCCGGAGTCGAGACCGAAACTGCGTCGATGTTGTTCTTTTCCTTATCCAGCATTTCCCTAAAATCATGATAATACTTGGCTTTAGGATAGGCTTCCCGCGCCTCTACGGCTTGGCGGTCATCAACATCGCAAAGTGCCACGATATTCACATTCGGACTTTCGGCAAACGATGATAGATCGCTTTTTCCCTTGCCGCCGACTCCGATACCTGCAATGTTCAGGGTGTCACTGGGCGCAACAAAACCTGGCCCGCCGAGCACGTGGCGAGGTACTATCATGAACCCTGCTGCCGCAAGCCCTGAATGTTTCACGAAGTTTCTACGCGACTTGCTTGTATTCGAACTTTTCTTCTTTTTTGACATAATGCTAATTTGGTTTTAGAAAAAGGAAGTAGGGAACAAGGTACTTGAATTATTTTTTATTACCAATTAAAAAGATTCGCGCGCCCATTGACCGTAACGCACTTGGCACATTCCATGCTACCATAAAAATCACCGATGGCACCATACGTTATAATAATGTTACTGTCTATGGTTAAACCCCGTGAAACTCGTATATTTGTAGACTATTTGGTCTAATATCAATGAACTATGATTCAAGTTTCTGAAACAGCTAAAAAAAGGGTAGTCAATCTCATGACCGAAGAAGGTTATGATGCTGCCAGAGACTACGTTCGCGTCGGCGTAAAGAGCGGCGGGTGCAGTGGTCTGTCCTACGAACTTAAGTTCGATAATAAAATAGATGAATCCGATAAGGTTTTTGAAGACAACAATGTGCGGATCCTAGTGGATAAGAAGAGTTTCCTATACTTGGTAGGCACTGTTTTGGAATATTCCGGGGGCCTAAATGGAAAAGGTTTCGTTTTCAACAACCCTAATGCACAGCGTACCTGCGGGTGCGGGGAGAGTTTTTCCCTTTAATTTACTTTTTAACTAACAACGAATATGGCATATACAGAAGAAGAGCTTAAAAAAGAGCTGGAGACAAAGGAATACGAGTACGGTTTCTATACGGATATCGAATCGGATACCTTTCCCCCAGGTTTGAACGAAGAGGTCGTCATTGCCATTTCCAAAAAAAAGGAGGAGCCGGAGTGGATGACGCTCTGGCGGTTGGAAGCCTTCAAGTACTGGAAGGAGATGGAAGAGCCGGAATGGGCCAACGTACGTTACGAAAAACCGGATTTTCAAGCTATTTCGTATTATTCCGCACCGAACAGTAAGCCCAAATACGATAGTCTCGACGATGTAGATCCAGAATTGCTGGACACCTTCAAAAGACTGGGGATATCTTTGGACGAGCAGAAGAAACTGACCGGTGTAGCCGTCGATATTGTGATGGATTCCGTTTCCGTGGCGACCAGCTTTAAAAAGACGCTGGCGGAAAAGGGCATTATTTTCTGTTCCATTTCGGAGGCTATCCGAGAGCATCCCGAACTGGTCAAAAAATATATGGGTTCGGTAGTTCCCAAGAGGGATAATTTTTATGCCGCATTGAATTCCGCGGTTTTTTCCGATGGTAGTTTTTGTTATATCCCCAAAGGCGTGCGCTGTCCGATGGAACTGTCCACTTACTTCCGGATTAACCAAGCCGGTACGGGCCAGTTCGAGAGAACCTTGGTCATTGCCGAAGCCGGTAGTTATGTCAGTTATTTGGAAGGATGTACCGCACCATCGCGAGACGAGAACCAATTGCATGCCGCTGTAGTAGAGTTGATCGCTTTGGATGACGCGGAGATAAAATACTCAACGGTACAAAACTGGTTCCCCGGAAATAAGGAAGGGAAAGGCGGAGTTTATAATTTCGTGACCAAAAGGGGGATATGCGAGAAGAACGCTAAAATCTCTTGGACACAGGTCGAGACGGGATCTGCAGTAACTTGGAAATATCCATCCTGCATCCTAAAGGGCGACAATTCCATCGGCGAGTTTTACTCCATTGCCGTGACCAATAATTTTCAGCAGGCCGATACCGGTACTAAAATGATCCATTTGGGCAAGAATACCCGAAGTACTATCATATCCAAAGGAATATCCGCAGGAAAATCCCAGAACAGCTACCGTGGATTGGTACAAATCAATAGCCGTGCCGATAACGCTAGGAACTTCTCGCAATGCGATTCCCTTTTAATGGGTAACGATTGCGGGGCGCATACCTTCCCGTATATTGAGGTCAAGAACAAAACGGCTCAGATAGAACACGAGGCTACAACGAGTAAAATCGGGGAAGATCAGATTTTTTATTGTAACCAACGGGGTATCGATACCGAAAAGGCCATCGCGCTTATCGTAAACGGGTTCAGTAAGGAGGTATTAAACAAACTGCCCATGGAATTCGCTGTGGAAGCGCAAAAACTACTGGAAATTAGTCTAGAAGGCTCTGTAGGATAGTTTGTCGGGAGAGACCGCGACAGGTCAGATGACGTTAGCTCAATTTTTAAAAATTACGTAAACAAGTAATAACATGCTAAAAATCAAAAATCTACACGCAAGCGTAGACGGGAAAAAAATATTAAAGGGGGTCAACCTCGAAGTGAATGCCGGGGAAGTACACGCCATAATGGGCCCCCAACGGTTCAGGTAAAAGTACTTTAGCTTCGGTAATAGCCGGCAAGGAAGAATTTGAAGTGACCCAAGGTTCTATCGAGTTTGAAGGAGAAGACCTTGACGAAACCTCTCCCGAAGAACGGGCGCACAAAGGGGTTTTTCTTTCCTTTCAATATCCTGTAGAAATTCCCGGGGTCTCGGTCACGAATTTTATGAAAACGGCCATCAACGAATCACGGAAGGCAAACGGCTTGGAAGATATGCCCGCCAAAGAAATGCTGAAGCTGATTCGTGAAAAATCCGAAATGTTGGATATCGATAGAAAGTTTCTTTCCCGTTCCCTAAACGAAGGCTTTTCAGGGGGCGAGAAAAAACGGAACGAAATCTTTCAGATGGCGATGTTGGAACCCAAACTCTCCATCTTGGACGAAACCGATTCCGGACTCGATATCGATGCCCTTCGTATCGTCGCAAACGGCGTGAACAAATTACGTAGCGATGACAAGGCCACAATTCTAATCACGCACTATCAGCGGTTGTTGGAATATATTATTCCCGATTTCGTACACGTTATCCACGACGGAAAAATTGTCAAGTCCGGTGGTAAGGAGTTGGCCTTGGAACTTGAAGAAAAAGGTTACGATTGGTTGAAACAAGAGACCGCCGTTTAATTATTTAAGAATTTGCCATTCCCGCGAAGTCGGGAATCTGTTGCACAAACTTCAGGGCAAATTGATTAAGATTCCCGCCCTAGTTTATCCCGAGCGGAGCCAAACAAAGGGCGGGAATGGCAATAAAATATTTTTTTGATGGATTTAAAAGACAAGTTAATATCATCTTTCATGGCGTTCGAGAACAACGTTGATGTCGAACATTCGGTACACGATGTACGTACGGCAGCCATGAAGAATTTCGAGAGCAAAGGTTTTCCTTCCAAAAAAGAGGAAGAATGGAAATATACATCCCTGAACAGCCTTCAAAAAACCGATTTTAGCATTTTTCCAAGAGAAGAGAACACCTTGGAATACAAAGACGTGAAGAAATATTTTATTCATGAAATCGACTCCTATAAAATTGTTTTTGTGGATGGTATATACAGTTCTTATCTTTCCGAAACCACACATGACGGTGTCGATATTTGCTTGATGAGTGCTGCGCTCACCAAACCGATGTACAAACAGGTTATCGATGTGTATTTTAATAAGATCGCATCGAAAGACGAGTCATTGACGAGTTTGAACACGGCATTCAGCAGGGAGGGCGCCTATATTTATATCCCCAAGAACAAAATGCCTAAAAAGCCGGTCGAAATTCTCCATTTTGCTACCGGTAACGAGGCTTCATTGTTATTGCAGCCCAGAAACCTTATCGTGGTGGAGGAAAACGCGGAACTTCAGGTAATTGAAAGGCATCAAAGTTTAACCTCTAACGAGGTGTTGACCAATTCGGTGACAGAAATCTTTGCTGCTAAAAGTGCCATTGTCGATTATTATAAAATTCAGAACGATAATGCCACGGCATCTTTGATCGATAACACCTATATCGATCAAAAGGATAAGAGTGTTGTGAAAATCCACAGTTTCTGTTTTGGCGGAAAACTGACCCGGAACAACCTGAATTTCTATCAGAACGGTGAATATATCGATTCCACCATGAAAGGGGTGACCATTTTGGGCGAGAAACAGCATGTCGATCACCATACCTTGGTGCATCACAAACAGCCCAACTGCGAGAGCCATCAAGATTATAAGGGGATTTATGGCGAGAACTCCACAGGAGTTTTCAACGGAAAAATCATAGTGGACAAAATTGCCCAGAAAACCGATGCCTTTCAGCAAAACAATAATATTCTAATAAGCGACAAGGCCACTATCAATTCCAAGCCCCAACTTGAAATTTTTGCCGATGACGTCAAATGTTCCCACGGCTGTACCATTGGCCAGTTGGACGAGGAAGCTCTTTTCTATCTACAAACCCGTGGTATTCCAGAAAAGGAGGCCCGTGCCCTTTTAATGTATGCCTTCGCTAACAACGTACTCGCCAGCGTGCGGATTCCAGAACTTAAAACGAGGATCAATAAATTGATAGCCAAAAAATTGGGCGTTAATCTGGGGTTTGACCTTTAAATTATATAAAGACTAGTTACAAACTTTCCCTATTTCCCTACTATTAATAGCATACCCGGTATCTTTGTAATCTATGGAAACTACTATGTTTGACGTACAAAAAATCCGAAAAGACTTTCCCATTTTAAACCGGGAAGTCAATGGAAAGCCTTTGGTATATCTCGACAACGCCGCTACCTCCCAGACCCCAAAACAGGTCATGGACGCCATTGTCGACTACTATTCGAACTTTAACGCAAACATCCACAGGGGCGTTCACACGCTCTCTCAGGAAGCAACTGATAAATATGAGGCGGCCAGGCAAAAGATTCAACAACATTTTAATGCCGCCAAGGCACATGAAATAATTTTCACCTCCGGTACAACGCACGGTATCAATCTGGTCGCGAGCGGCTTTTCATCTCTTATAAAGAAAGGAGATGAAATTTTGGTCTCGGCGATGGAGCACCATTCCAATATCGTACCCTGGCAGATGCTGGCAGAGCGCACCGGGGCCGTCCTAAAAGTAATTCCCATGAATTTGGAAGGTGAACTGCTGATGGACGAATATGATATGCTACTTTCCGAAAGAACCAAACTGGTATTTTGTAACCATATTTCCAACGCGCTCGGAACCATTAATCCCATCGAAGAAATCATACAAAAGGCCCACGCTGTCGGGGCGGCCGTATTGATCGATGGCGCACAGGCCGCTCCGCATATCAAAGCCGATGTGCAAAAACTCGATGTGGATTTCTATACGGTTTCGGCCCATAAAATGTGCGGCCCCACGGGTGTCGGTGTTTTGTACGGTAAAGAGGAATGGCTCAACAAATTACCACCTTACCAAGGCGGCGGTGAAATGATTGCCGAGGTCACCTTCGAAAAGACGACCTATGCCGACCTTCCCCACAAATTCGAGGCCGGAACGCCCAATATTTGTGGAGGAATCGCCTTTGGGGCAGCCTTGGACTATATGAATGCCATTGGTTTCGATGCTATCTCAGAGTATGAACACGAGCTTTTGGAGTATGCTACCCAAAAACTACTGGGAATAGAAGGACTCAGAATATACGGAACTGCCAAAAACAAGACTTCCGTGATTTCGTTTAATATCAAAGGAGTTCATCCCTACGATATCGGCACGATTCTCGACAAATTGGGTATTGCGGTAAGAACAGGCCATCACTGTGCGCAGCCTATTATGGATTTCTATAAAATTCCCGGTACGGTAAGGGCCAGTTTTTGCTTTTACAACACCAAGAATGAGGTCGATGTTTTGGTAGAGGGTGTAAAACGGGCAGCAGCCATGCTTACATAAACTGTTACAAAGTTGAAGGTCTTCTAAAAATGGCCATCACGAATTTCAAGCCGGGAATGTCATAAATAGCTTGCCGAACTTGTTTGAAGTGGGATCTGCACAATCCTATAACTATCACAAACCTTTGATGGGAAGCGCGACTTATCGTATTTTTACATAAAGATTGGCTATCCACTCCATGGCAGAAATTTCGGACCGTTGGTTACTGGGGAATGGTTATTTAAATATATCGAATGAACATTAAGGAAATACAGCAGGAAATAGTAGAAGAATTTTCGATGTTCGATGATTGGATGGAACGATACGAGTATATGATCGAGCTGGGAAAGTCGCTTCCATTGATCGATGGAAAGTATAAGACCGACGACAATATTATAAAGGGATGCCAGAGCAGGGTTTGGGTGCATGCCGAACTTGAGGATGACAAATTGCTGTTTACGGCAGATAGCGATGCAATTATAACGAAAGGTATAATAGCGATATTAATCCGGGCTTTCAGTAACCAAAAACCTCAGGATATTATCGATTCAGATACTGAATTCATCGACGAAATCGGTTTAAAGGAGCATTTGTCCCCCAATCGGGCCAATGGGTTGGTAAGTATGATCAAACAGCTTAAATTGTATGCCGTAGCCTACCAGACACAGCTGAATTAGTCCATGAGTTTGTATCCTGCCTATAAATCCATAAACCCATAAATTTTTTAAGATGAGCGAAGAAACATCAATTGACACCAAGGAGCTCGGCGAGAAAATCGTCACCGTTCTCAAAACCATATACGATCCAGAGATTCCTGTGGATATTTATGAACTCGGACTGATTTACGACGTGTTCGTAAACGAGGATAACGAGGTGAAAATTCTCATGACCTTGACATCTCCCAACTGTCCGGTAGCCGAATCCTTACCCGCGGAAGTAGAAGAGCGGGTGAAATCTTTGGATATGGTAAAGGATGCTGAAGTTGAGATCACCTTCGATCCTCCATGGAGCCAAGACCTGATGAGCGAAGAGGCCAAGTTGGAACTCGGAATGTTATGAACGGAGAACCCATCCTTAACAGAGTAGCGCAAAGCAAACTCATCACCTTTAACCTTGAGGACTACTATCCCGAAGGCAAAAGGATTCTTTTGGACATAAAGAATTGGCTTTACGAGGGATTTATCCTTAGGGAAAAGGAATTCAGGATGCAGCTGGAGCAACATGATTGGACACAATACCAAGATGCTTTCGTCGCGATACACTGTTCTTCGGATGCCATCATACCGGGCTGGGCCTATATGCTTATGGCAACAAAGCTGGAGCCTTATGCCTCCAAAATCCTACAAGGTGACCTTGAACTGCTTGAAACTTCACTATATCAATCGCTTATAGAAAAATTGGACACTTCCGATTTTAAAGACCGCATGGTCATTATAAAGGGCTGCACGAACAAACCGGTACCACCAAACGCCTATGTGTTGATAACCCAAAAGCTTCAGCCCGTCGTTAAGGCCCTCATGTATGGAGAAGCTTGCTCTTCGGTGCCTCTTTTCAAGAAAAAATAGTTGTTGATAAGCCCCCTTTAAATAGTAACAACACCCTAAAATTTGTTGAAAAGTTTGTTGGTTTATTGTTAGCAATTCTTACTTTTGCCCCTTGGATTTAAAACAATAACCACGCTCGACTATGAAAAGAATTTTGTTGACATTTTTAGCTTTTCATACATTTATTGTAGGCTCGGCACAAACATTAGAAGAATTGAAAGCCGAAAAAGCAGCAAAGAACGATTCGTTGGCCGCCATACAGGGCAGGATAGACGGCCTTCAAGCCCAAATCGATACCTTTCCCGGTTGGAAAATTGGGGCCTTCGGAACTATTGGGGCCAACCTTTCCAATTTCAACAATTGGTATTCACAAGGCGTACCCAATAATTCATCGGGTAATATCGGCGTTACCGTAAATGCGTTCGCCAACCTAGACCGTGAAAAGTTCTTTTGGAAGAACTCGGGTAATGCCAATCTACAATGGGTAAAGCTGGACAATAAGGACATCGATACCGATAGCGAAGATTTCGAAGGTACTACGGATGTCTTTACGCTTACCTCGCTCTATGGGTATAAGTTGAGCAAAAAGTTCGCTATTTCGGCATTGGGCGAATATCGTACCTCTCTCATCAATAACTTTAATGACCCAGGTTATCTCGATTTAGGTGTAGGAGCAACGTGGACACCAATCGAAAACCTTGTTGTGGTCATCCATCCCTTGAACTATAACTTTGTATTCACTAGTACCGACAATATCTACGAATCTTCTGCCGGGGCGAAAATTGTCGCCGATTATACGCGGAAATTTGGAAAACTAAACCTTAAATCCAATTTCTCGACCTTTCAAAGCTATAAAAGCTCTAATTATTCTAATTTCACGTGGATTAACTCTTTGGGCTACACGCTATGGAAAGGCATCGGTCTCGGTTTCGAATTTGGCCTGAGAGGCAATCACCAAGAGTCGCTTGCCAATGCCTTTGCGCAGACTCCAGTCCCGACACCAACCCCTACTTTCGAGAATACCGACAACGACTTACAGACCTATTGGTTGTTCGGACTTAACTATGCTTTTTAGGCAAGGCCGCGGTATACAGTGTTGATATAGGGTACATACCATTGAAAAGCCCTCCGGTCAGGAGGGCTTTTCTTTTAAAGTAGGGTTGGTTAAGTTTGGTTACACAGTCAGTTATAAGTCAAACTTTAGGTTTCAAATACATTACAAATCTATGGCAGTATTCGATGAACGGTAAATTTTTGTTGTGAAATGGCATTAAGTTGTGGTGTAACCTGTTAAATTGTAGGTTAAGGTCGGGAAAATGTGCCTTAGACACCACCCGCAAATTAAAAGGTCCATTTTATGCAATGATGTGCTTTTTCATACCGACCGTACACCAAATATTCCCATCCACACAATTAACGAATTCAGTCAAGCGTATACCGTTATATTTGAGTAATTTAGAGTTTGTTCAACACACTTATTTTGGCTAGCCGTTTTGATAGTAATTTAGGAGTCCAAACAAATCAGTCCCTTAACCTAATAAATTAGAAGATGTTAGAAGCCGTAATTGTAGATGATGAGATAAAGGCTTTACAAAGCCTTACTTGGGAACTGACGAATTTTAGCGATGAAATACATGTCGAGGCCTCGTTCACCGATCCTTTTGAGGCACTGGATTATTTGGGAAAAAATACGCCGGATTGCCTTTTTCTGGATATCGAAATGCCCACTATGGACGGTTTTCAGTTTATCCAAAAACTGACGAACAAGAACTTTCCAGTGGTCATTACCACGGCCTACAACCAATATGCCATCAAGGCTTTAAAAAACGAGGCCATCGATTATCTGTTGAAACCTATTGATTCGGACGATCTTAAAGAGACCATAGCAAAGATCAGAAAATACAACGCAAAGAACTTCACGGCGGAGCGGTTAGAGAAAATACTGTTGAACTTCAATGCGAACGCCAAACATAAAAAAATAACCTTCAATACGGACGGTAAGTTGGTTTTTTTGGATAGTGATGATATCCTCTACGCCGAATCGGACGGTAACTATAGCACCATATTTCTCGCCGACGGCCACAAGATGGTGCTTACGAAAAAATTGAAGGAAATCAATGATCTCTTACCGGAAGATTCTTTTTTTAGGATACACAATTCGTATATTATCAACCTAAGCAAAATAAAGGAGTTTCTGAAGACCGATGGTTACGTTGTCTTGAAATCAAACCATAAAATTCCAGTATCCCGACAAAAAAAATCCGGATTTTTAGATATGCTGTAGCCCTTGATTTCATGCAATCCCACATTCCCTTTGACGCAGCTTTCCCCCGCACGTGTTTTTTGCATTCCGCGCAACTTTGTGTTCCCGTGTTTTTCTTTTTTTTATTTCTGGGGGGATATGCCCAATCCATTCCCGATACTTTTTTAGAGACCGTCGACAGTTTGGTACAGGCCAAACCGGTCGCCTTTGCCGATATCCACGGAATATTGGATCAAAACAGGAACGACACACTTCTCATGCGCCATGTTGCCAACACCTCGGCCGTCAATCGCTATGCGGCCGGACAGTCATACGCCCTTAACGAACTCGGCAGGACCTATCGCAATATCTCGCAATATGACATGGCCATAACCTTGCACGAAGAGGCGCTCGCCATTGCCGAAAAGGCCGATAATCTGGATTTTAGGGTATATAGCCTGAACAATCTGGGAGTGGTCTATCGCAGAATATCTTCCATTCGCATGGCCATGGATTATAATCAGAGGGCCCTAGAACTGGCCCAAACTGTTAAAAATCCATCGGAAAGTCTAAAAAGAAGCATCAACGTTTCGTTCAACTGCATCGGCCACCTCTATCTGATGCTTAAGCAGTACGATCAGGCCATTGACTACTTTGAGAAATCCCTGAAGCTTGAAGCTGAACTTGGCAATACCCGTGGGCTTGCTGTCAATTATCAAAATATCGGAAGATGTCTTGAAGAGCAGGGCCAACTCGATCTGGCCCTGGAGAATTACCGTACCTCGTTGGCCTATGATGAACAGATAGATAACGATATGGGCCGTGTGATCTGTAAGACCAGTATCGCACAGGTTTACCTGAAACAGAACCTGACGGATGACGCCCTAAGCTTGCTCAAAACCGCCTTGCCCGTGGCGCAAAGATTGGGAGACGGATTTTTGATCGCTCCTGTTTACATCGATATGGGTTGGGCACAAATGCGATCCGGGCAATTTGGGAAGGCGGAAGAGTATATGCTCCAAGGCCTAAAACTGGCCGATTCATTAAAATTGCAAGAGGCATCCGCACGGGCCAATCATCTTTTATCGGAGCTTTATGGTCATATCGGCGATTATAAAAAAGCGCTGGGTCATAAATTAAAAGCGGATCAAATCGATGAACAGATCTTGAACGAGGGTACCGTTCGGTATGTTAACGATATCATCTTACGATATAATTCGGTGAAGGACAGCAACAACCTGCAAGCATTGTCCCAAAAGAACGAAATGTACGAAATGAAACTTCGTACGAATGAAATGCAGCTGCGCACGACCAAAACTACCTTACTCATAAGCGGTATTGCCCTGGCATTGTTGGCGGGCATTTTTTATATTCTGTACCGACAGTACCAGCTCAAGAACGAAAAGAAATTGTTGACCTTGGAACAGAGCATGCTCCGTAGTCAGATGAATCCGCATTTTTTGTTCAATTCGCTGAATTCCATTAAACTGTACATCATCAACAACGAACAGAAAAATGCCGTGCATTACCTGAACAAATTTTCAAAGCTGGTGCGAAAAATTCTGGAATCATCCTCGGTTCGGGAAATTCCGTTGGCCGAAGAACTGGAGACCGTAGAACTTTATATGACCATCGAGAACATCCGTTTTTCCAATGAAATAAATTTTGATATCTGCGTTGATAGCGATATCGATGTCCACACGGTGCGCATTCCGTCTTTAATTTTACAGCCCTTTCTCGAAAATGCCCTTTGGCACGGATTGTCAAGCAAGGAGGGCGAAAAAAATATCAACTTGCATATTTCGAGTGATAAGAAAGGATATATTCATATCGCCATCATAGATAACGGTATTGGTAGATCTGCCTCCGAAAAGTTAAAGGCGAATAAAGTATTGAAGCGAAAATCGGTAGGTATCGATATTACCAAAGAGCGCCTGGCCAACTTTGCCAAAGAATATCAAAATTCTTTTGATTTAGAGATTGTCGACTTATATGATAAAAGCGGAGAGGCTAGCGGTACCAAGGTGGTGCTACATCTTCCAACTACTTGAAGACTCGAAGCAATAAATCCCTAATTCCAAAACCCAATCCGGTTATATATCGGCCGACCAGGGATTGGGTACTTTATCTATGTTCCGACGCAACCTGTTCTAGTTCCGCATACCAATCGGTCCCGAACTTACGGATCAAGGCTTCCTTTACGAACTTGTAAATGGGCACTTGCAGTTCTTCACCCAAGGCGCAGGCGGGGTCGCAGATTTGCCATTTGTGGTAGTTCACGGCGGTGAGTTCGGTATATTCCCGAACCCGAACGGGATAGAGGTGGCACGAGACCGGTTTCTTCCACTTTATGACACCTTGTTCATAGGCCTCTTCGATACCGCATTTTGCCGTTCCGTTCTTGGTAAAGGTCACATAGGCGCATTCACTATTATCGACCAAGGGGGTTTCCCATTCCCCATCCTCACCCTTGACAAAGGCCCCCTGTTCTTCGATGGCGTCGATGCCCTCTTGCCGTAAAAAGGGCTTCACCTTGCTGTAGATGTCGACCAGAATTTCGGTCTCGCTGTCTTCAATGGGCGCCCCGGCATTACCGTCGATGCAGCATGCGCCTCTACACGCCGTTAGATTACAGACGAAATCCTTCTCGATAATATCTTCGGATACTATGGTTTTTCCTAGCTGGAACATTTTTGGAATTTTTGATGCGCAAAGATAGCTTTTCCGTAGGGGATTTACGAAGCGTAATTAATTCGGATTTTCCTACAAGAAACCTATTCATAAGATGTAATTTTGCCGAAAATTTTCCTTGCATTACGCTCAGGAAACCTTTAGGTAAACGAAAAAGGGTAAATGAGACCAAAATTTTGTAGATGAATATGGAATTCCATTTCAATTTTCGGGAAATCGCCACGGCGACCATGGTGCTTTTTGCGGTTATCGATATTTTAGGCAGTATACCTATTATTATCGGATTGCGAAAAAAGGTGGGCCATATCCAATCGGAAAAGGCTTCCGTTGTTTCCGCGGTAATTATGGTGGCCTTCTTGTTCGTCGGGGAGGAAATTTTAAAACTTATCGGTATCGATGTTTATTCGTTCGCCGTGGCGGGAGCATTTGTAATCTTCTTTTTGGCCATCGAAATGATTTTGGGGATAAGCCTTTACCGTGAAGAAGAAGCTGAAAGTGCCTCGATAGTGCCCATTGCTTTCCCTTTGATAGCCGGGGCGGGTACGTTGACCGCCATATTATCGCTACGTGCGGAATATCACGTGGAAAACATCATCGTTGCCATTATTACAAATACGGTCTTTGTATATCTGGTTTTAAAATCATCAAAACGGATCGAAAAAGTACTGGGCAAAAACGGCCTCAGTGTCATCCGGAAGGTTTTTGGGGTGATTTTGTTGGCGATCGCAGTGAAGTTGTTCGCGACCAACATTAATCAACTGTTTTTAACCCCCCTATCCCAATAAACCTTGCGGCCACAAAGCACCGCGTATTTACCCTTAAGATAGTAACATGAACAAAACACTGAACATAATTCTAATACTTCTGGCCTTGGCGCTTATGGCCTACAACGTTACGATGGTCGATTTTCAAAACCCTTTTGAAGGGGATAGCACTGTGGCCCTAATCGGCATTTTGGCACCGCTATGCGCTATTGCGCTATTGCTCATTTTCAGAACGAGCAAAAAGATCCAACGGAAAATTGAGGGGAAGTAATGCGACCCTGGTTGCCATGCGCTTATCCCCCTGCGCAGACCGCAAGAAAGAAGCATTTGGGGTACAACGTGCGTGCTAATGGCGCAAAACCCAAAGTGTTTTAAACCCTAGGGGTATAATCCCCCTATGCTTGCATTGTATTTTCTATTTCTTGGAATTTGGAATTTGCTTTTTTTGGAATTTGATACTTCGGATGCTTTCATCGAGGGAGTTCAGTTTTTCGCCTCGATAGCCTCGGCATCCTCTTGGTTGAAAACTGGGTTGTCTAATTCCAGGACTTTTTTCAGCATCGCGTCTTCCGAACTTTTTATCTGGGCATGGACGTTGGCACCGAATATCTGCTCGGCCAGGGCCGCTTTCAGATATGTTTTTATAGGACTTTCATAATCGTAGAAATTCATCTTGAGGTTTCGTTGAAGGGAGTAATCCACGAAGTCTTCGAATAGAATATCGTCTACCGAGAAATCTTTGATAAACTCCTGTTCCGAATAATCTGCATATTGTTTTCTGTTTCCATCCAAATGTTCAAAGATAAAATAGGAAATCCAGCCATAACTGTCCATACTTTCAACGGCCTCCGCCTCATTCGTACCGATCGGTACGAAAACATCGGGAATAATACCGCCGCCGCCGTAGACTACCTTACCTTTAGGGGTTGTGAATTTTAACGAATCCGCCACTTTTATGCTATCCACCGAAATCATTTCCCCACTGTGATATCGGTCGGTAAAGGTTTGATAATAATCCTTGGTCCCGTTTTTATACGATTTTTGGATGCTGCGTCCCGTGGGCGTATAATATCTTGAAACGGTCAATCGCACGGCAGATCCATCGCCCAGTTCCATTTCGCGCTGTACGAGTCCCTTGCCGAAGGAGCGGCGGCCGACTATGGTGCCGATATCGTTATCTTGAAGTGCGCCAGCAATGATTTCGCTGGCCGAGGCGGAACGTTCATTGATCAGGACATAGACGGGCTTGTTTTCGAAACTTCCCTTTTCGGTAGCGCGGATCTTATCGATCTTTCCTTTTTTGTTCTTGGTGAGAAGAATCAATTTATCATCCTGTAAAAACTCATCGGCCAGTTGCTCGGCAACCCCCAAATAGCCCCCGGGGTTGTCCCTAAGGTCTAAAGTCAGTTTTTTGGCGCCCTGTTTGCGCAATGTGTTTAAAGCGGACTTGAATTCTTTGTAGGTAGACTCCGCAAAACGGTTTATCTTGATATAGCCCATATCGTCCGTTAACATAAAATAGGCTTCCACACTTTTTATGGGGATCAGGCCCCGTTTAACATGTACGGTAAAAGTTTTGTCGTTGCTCTTTCTATAGATTTTCAATTTTACGGAACTGCCTTTCTTTCCCTTTAGTTTGCTAACGATGGCATTGCTGGCGAAATCTTTGCCATATAGGGTATCGTTATCGGCCATCAAAATGCGATCTCCCGCCTTAATTCCGTTTAGGGAGCTAGGACCCTTAGGTATGGTGCGTATAACGGCAATGGTATCTTTATAGGGATAAAAATTGATGCCGATACCCACAAAATCCCCTTTCATGTTCTCGGATACCCTTCCCATTTCATCTTTTGGGATATATACGGAATGCGGATCCAATTTTTCCAGTATTTGATTTACCGTAACATCGACAATACTATCGGTATCGATGTCATCGACATATTCGTAGTCGATATAATCGATGAGCCGATTGAGCTTATCTTTTTTGGAATTGGTACTGAAAAGTTTTTCGGGGGAATCGTTGAAATGCAGTTTGCCACCCACGAAGATGCCCAAGGCCAGTGCCGCGGCTATGATGGTCGGCCAAATATAGCTGTGTTTTCGTTTCATAGGTGTATGGGGCTATTAAATTTTAGGCTAAAGTTTTGATTTCGGGCAGGTGAACGAGCTCGACCCCGGCCCGGCCCAAAAAAGTTAATCCCGAACCATCTTTATAGGCAACCTGGTACACTACACGTTTTATGCCAGATTGGTGTATAAGTTTACTGCATTCCCGGCAAGGGGATAGGGTTATGTACAGGGTGGCATCTTCGCACGATTGGGTGGAAGCGGCTACTTTGCTTATGGCATTGGCTTCCGCGTGCAAAACATACCATTTGGTATATCCTTCTTCATCTTCGCAGATATTTTCGAATCCTGTAGGTGTGCCGTTATACCCATCGGAAATAATCATCCTGTCCTTAACGATAATGGCACCCACCTGCCTGCGTTTACAATAGGAAAGCTTGCCCCATTCCTGTGCCATGCGCAAGTAAGCTTTATCGTATTTTTTCTGTTTACTTTCTTTCATTCCGCTTTGGGAAAGATTACTAAGGTAGCCGCTTTGTGGCATCCTAACAATAATAAGGGGTTAATTTTACGTGAAAATCGATGAGCGGTCAGGCAAAGGGAAAAGTTTCAATGAACATAGGGATGGTCAAGAGGATAATCGAAACGGATAAAATGGCGACATAATCGGGATGTTTCGCTTTTGTAAGGGATGAAACGAGAAGGGAAACGACCAATATAGAGAGTACGATAATCACCTGTGAAACTTCGATGCCTAGGGCAAAACCCAACAAAGGGGATAGGATATCATCTTCTTCCATCATCAACATCTTAAAATAGTTGCTGAAACCGAATCCGTGAATCAATCCGAAAAAAGCGGTGGCGAGCACATGCAGCCAAATATTGTTGCCCTTTGAGCCCGACTTGACATATAAAAGGTTGAGAATGGCGGTCATCACGATCGTAACGGGAATCAAAAATTCGATAAGTCCGGAATCGATAACTACCAGATCATAGGAGCTCACCGCCAGCGAGGCGCAATGGGTTATTGTAAATATCGTAGCGAGAACAACGACATTTTTCCAACTTTTGAACGTAAATGGTAACGCCAATGCCGTCGAGAACAGAATGTGGTCGTAAGCGTTGATATCGAGCACGTGGTCAAGTCCGAGTTTTATGTAGAACCAGAAGTCTTGCATGTTTGTCAGTATTCAGTGGCAGTTACGGTAGGCAATAAAAAAAATAAACCTTGAACGGAAACTGCCTACTGTGCAACTGCCCAACTACCCGATTCCCCTCTCGGATTGAATTTCTTCATAGGCTTTTTGTACCTCCTTGAATTTCTCTTCGGCACCTCGTTTGATGGCTTCGTTTTCGGTGTTGACCCGGTCGGGATGGTACTTTTTGGCCATAGTACGATAAGCTTTTTTAACTTCATCATCGGTAGACGATTTTTCGATTTCAAGAATTTTATAGGCGTTGTTGGCCGATTTGATGAACATGGCCTTGATGCTCTCGAAATCGCGTGCCCCGACCCGTAGATATCCCGCAATTTCACGAATCTTTTCAATTTCGGGATTACTGACCGAACCATCGGCCTGTGCTAATCCGAAAAGGAAGTGCAACAGTTGAAGACGGACTTCATAGCGTGTGCGCTGGTTCAAAAAAGCACATATTCGTTGGGCGGATATTTCCCGTTTCTTGACCACCTCATTAAATGTCCTAAAAATGGCATTGGCCTTTTCTTTGCCATAGGTGCTGAGGAAGTATTGGCGAACGTAGTCCATTTCGCGCTGGCTGGCCTGTCCGTCCGCTTTAATTACTAGGGAACATAGCGATAGCAGATTAAGTTCGAAATCGGCAGGGGAGACGCTCTGCCTCGTCATATCGCTAAATATCGTCTTTGCCCCGCCACCTTTTTTGCTAAGGTTGTCGATAAAACTGCCTATTAAAAACCCGATAATCGCCCCGGGAAACCGAAAAAGATAATATCCTGCGATGGCAGCGAACCATTTGATCATGTCGTTCAAAAATTTGGGCAAAGATATTAAAAGTAAACAGTAGGCCGTAGCAGTTGGCAGGGTAAAATTCAAGTAGGAGAATTGTACCTTGAACCATTTCGGTCTATATGCCGCTAATGTCAACCGATTTCCGAACGAAACGTTAAGTAATCCTATAAAACACGACTAAATCAGTATCTTTGTTTTCCAAATAAAAAATAAAAAACTATGTATCCCGCAGAATTAGTAAAACCAATGAGAGACGACTTGGCCTCGGCCGGGTTCGAAGAATTACATACGGCCGGAGCGGTCGAAAACGCAATCAACAAACCAGGTACAACCTTGGTTGTTGTCAATTCGGTGTGTGGTTGTGCCGCGGCAAACGCAAGACCTGCAGCGAAATTGAGCCTGCACAACGCCAAAAAGCCCGACCATACGGTTACGGTTTTTGCCGGTGTCGATGTCGAGGCGGTGAAGGCCGCAAGGGATTTGATGGTGCCTTTTCCCCCATCATCCCCTAGCATCGCCTTGTTCAAAGACGGCGAGTTGGTGCATATGATCGAGCGTCACCATATTGAAGGCCGGCCCGCTGAGATGATTGCCGAGAATTTGACGGGGGCGTATAACGAGTTTTGCTAGAGTAAGGTCCCCCCACAGCCTTTGCATTCCTCTCGCTATCGCCTGTCGGATGCAAGAAGGAGGGAGTCACGAAAAGCATCGAAAGACCATTCCCAAAATGAATGGTCTTTTTTTTGACTTTTTTGTTTCCTTATTTTATTTTGAACCGAGCACCGAGCACCGAGCACCCAAATTCTATTCTCTTTTTTCTTTCCGAAAATATCGCCAGTATCTTATTTTTGCAGCATGCAGAAGTTATTGGCATATCCCTTGAGCGTGCTCTACCTGATGGCATTTAGTCTTGCCTTATTGGTGTTTCATCCGGTACAATGGGTCTGTTATACCCTTTTTGGTTATGAAGCACATCGCAAAAGTGTTGCCCTGCTGAACCTTTGCCTTATGCGGACTACCCTTTTTTTGGGAACTACGTACCGATTTGAAAATCCGTACGATCTGCCGACCGACCGACCATTGATAATCGTTCCGAATCATCAGAGTATGCATGATATTCCCCCTTTGATTTGGTTTATGCGCAAGTGGCATCCCAAATTTGTGAGTAAAAGCGAATTGGGTAAGGGTATACCCAGTGTTTCCTATAATTTGCGGCACGGCGGTTCCGTTTTAATAAACCGCAAGGATGGCAGGCAATCGTTGAATGAGATTGCCAAATTGGGAAGATATATAGAAGAGCACAATCGAAGTGCGGTCATATTTCCAGAGGGTACGCGCAGTCTGACCGGACATCCTAAACCCTTTAAGGTAATCGGACTGAAAGTTTTGATGAAGAATGCACCATCGGCCTTGGTGGTGCCGATTAGTATCAATAACTCTTGGAAAATGTTGCGCTATGGCAAGTTCCCCAATGGTATTGGCAACCATATCGGATTTAAGGTGCACCAGGCCATCGAAGTCACTAATAATTTGGACGCCGTCATAGCATCCACAGAAAATGCAGTAGTCTCGGGAATAACTTCCTTTGCAACAAAATCACAAATAAATGACGCGACCGATGCCTAAGATGACCGATAGCGAGATTGTAGAACAGACTATCGCCTTTGTCAAGGAAACCTTGTTGGGGGCCGAAGGTGGGCACGATTGGTTTCATATTCAACGTGTTTTCAAAAATACCTTATTTATAGCTAAGGATGAAAAGGTAGATGTTCTGGTCGTCAGTCTGGCCGCACTTTTGCACGATATATCAGACGCCAAGTTCAATGACGGCGACGAAACCATCGGCCCTGAAATGGCGGAAAGCTTTTTAGGGGAGCTCAAGGTCAAGAAAAAAACCATCGGCCATGTGGTCAAGATCATAAAAAACATGTCGTTCAAGAACAGCCTACAAAAGAAGCGGGGTCGCAAGTTCCGGTCGAAGGAGCTAGAGGTCGTTCAAGATGCCGATCGTCTAGACGCCATGGGAGCCATAGGCATTGCTCGCACCTTCAATTACGGAGGCTTCAAAAATCGGGAAATCTATAACCCTGAAATCGCCCCGAACCTTAAAATGACCAAGGAAGAATACAAGACCGGCACCGCCCCGAGCGTCAACCACTTTTATGAAAAACTACTTTTGCTGAAGGATAAAATGAATACCGAAACCGGGAAGCAACTGGCCGAGGAACGCCATCGGTACATGATGGAGTACCTAAAACAATTCTATAGGGAATGGGATCCCCTCTAAAACAATCGCATCTGACCGCTTTTGTAGTGCTCATGCAGGTCATGGTTCAAATCAGGAAAACTTTTGTCCTTAAAATAGGTATGGCGCGCCAGACGCACTAGATCGTGTATTTGCGTCGCAATCTTGCCTTCACCGCTACGGATGCCGAACCTGCTATCGTTCAGGCTACCGCCATGGCATTCCCCGATTTGATGCAGCACTTTATCGGCCCGGTCGGGAAGGGCTTTTTTTATCCAATCGGTGAAAATACCGCCGATCGCCCCGTTTAGCCGTACGACGGTAAAGGCAAAAGAGCGCGCCCCGTTATCGGAAACCGCCTTGGCCAAGCTCATGATCTCGTGGCTGTTGATGCCCGGAATGATCGGGGCCAACATTGCGTTTACGGGAATATTGTTTTCGGATAAAATCTGGATGGTCTCCAGCCGTTTTTTGATGCTTGCCGTTCGGGGTTCCAAGATACGGCGTGTTTCTTCCGACAGGGAGGTGACCGAAACGTTGACACCGACCAGTCGGTCTTTGGCCAGTTCCTTTAGAATATCCAAATCCCGAAGAATCAGCGAGTTTTTGGTAATTATCCCCACGGGATGTCGGAATTTCTGGAAAACCTCAAGACAAGCGCGGGTAATTCCGAATTTTTTCTCCACCGGTTGGTAGCAATCCGTATTGCCGGATAGAACGATAGTTTTGGCCTCCCAACGTTTACTTTTCAGTTTGGCCTCCAACAAATCGGGAGCTGCTTTTTTGACTAAAATCTTGCGCTCGAAATCCAAGCCCGGGCCGTACCCCCAAAATTCGTGCGTGTTGCGCGCGTAGCAGTAAATACAGCCATGTTCACAACCTTGATATGGGTTCATGGAATACATCATCCCCACATCGGGACTCGTAACTTTATTGACAATGGTTTTTGGGAAAATCGGGATGTACTGCGTTTTGTGTTTGTCCGCCTCCTCGCCTTCAAGACGGCAGAATTCCAGAAAATCATCCCGTGTTTCGTGATGGTTTTCGAAGAATCGATTGGGCGTATTTTGTTGGGCGCCCCTGCCTTTTATAAAATTATCGGAATTCAATTTATGGATTTATTCCAAATTTATGGAATAAATCCTATATAATTGATTTATAAAAGTTAATTTTATTGTCCTCCCTATTTTATTTGCATCCGACGAGGGAGACACGACTGAGAGGAATACAAGACGACGTAGGCGGAAGGGTTGCTTGAAGCTGATTGAAATGTTGAATTAAAACCTCCTTCATGTCCCTACTTCATCGAAACCCGCACCAATTGCTTCCTATTCCCTCGTTTTGCATAAAACAGGAGATTATCCGCAGATTTATCGATTAAAGCCCGTGAGACCATGATGGGTAGGCGCACATCTTTATCATCCACTAATTTTTTATGGGATAGGTCGCCCTTGCCATCGACCTTGATAACAAACATATTCGGGTTACGGCTGTAGCCCTGTTTAAAAATAATACGTTCGTTGCTCATTTTCTGCGGATTTTCGCCTGAATTAATGAAGAAATACATGTCGGTACCACTGCCATAGGCGGTATAAGAGGCATAGGAAGCATCGCCTTGGGTGACTTCGGACTTATTGATGTTCCGTGCCCATTCCATTTCACCGGAGGCATCCAGTTTTGCGGTTACGATGTCGTTGTAATGATAGCGGTCGGTAATCTGGGTACCCCCTCCGGAAATATCTTCTCCCTTGGTCACATAGTACTCTTCGGCACTGAATAGGATACCGTTTTCGGGCGTGATATGAATATCCTTAAAAATCAGGTTTTTGAGTTCCGCATCGACTTCACGGCCGAATTTGTCTATCATAAACTGATCTGAAAACGGATTGTATTTTTTGTTCTTGATGTTGAGCGAATTGGCATCCAAATCGAAATAGACCAATCCGTTATAGCGGTTGTCCTTTCGGTCGGCATAGAAACCCACGACCTTAAGGCCCCCGTCGGACAGTATGGGTTTTAGCGATTCTGGAAATCTGCCGGTGTCGTTGAATTCTTGAATCTGATGTCCGGCAGCGTTGATTTTGACCAGCTCGTATTGAAACCGTCTTTCGGTGGTTTCGAAACGGCGTTTTGTAAAGAAGGCCTTTCCCGTCAAATAGAGTGTCTTTAGGTCTTTTGACACCTCGATATTCTCGAAGGCATAGTTTTTATCGGCAATTCGTGCCGTAAAATCATGGTTCAATTGCTGTTTTAAGTCCGTTCCGTAGAGGTACAAATGGTATTTTTCGTCCCTACCCTCGCGGTGGTGTACGGTAATGGCGAAGGCAGAACGGGCATCGTTGAAATGGACCGCCGTTGAAAATCCGTTGCCAAATTTCTGGTTGTATTTGCTGACGGCAAGCGGGCTGCCCACTTCTTTCGAAGGAATCGAAAGCAGCACCCGTTCCGTAAAATTAAAATCATGCAACGGGCTTTGGTGTACCACATACTGATAGGCCTCTTGCCCGACATTATAGATAAGTTCGAGCAGGTAAAGTTGTCCGTTTTTCACAAAACCGTCGACCATGTGCTCTCCGGCATATTCGTAATTATAGTCCCGAACCAAGTTGAGCTCGGCATCGTAGATTTCTATGAAATACCCTTTTGGACTCAAGGGATACCCTCCGTAATAGGTGCGTACGAAAACGGTTTCGTCTTCGGCGGAGCTATCACTGGCGAGCAAGGTGGAATATTTATACCTATCGGAATAATTTTCGCCAAGGCTATATCCTACGGGGATATCCTGGGCGGTGCAAATGTTCAGCGCGGTAAAAAGGAATAGGGGGGCAAGACCCTGGGAAGTTTTCATAAGTAGGATTTTTAATACGTCCGATTATAAAGATCCTGATTTGGGATTTAGAATCTGTCAGCTGGCGGATTTACATATTGGTTGAATTTTTCGTTCGCTATTTCCCCGGAAAATCGGCCTTGCGCTTGTTCAAAAATGCTGAAGTACCTTCCTTAAAATCGGCGGTACCAAAACATTGTCCAAAAGCTTTGATCTCAGCGGAGTATCCATCGGTATTCTTAAAACCCGCATTTACCGCTTTTATTGCATGGCTGATAGCAACAGGGGAGTTTTTCGATATCTTGCCCGCCAGATCTTCACAGAAGGGCAGCAGATTTTCTTGGGATACCACATGGTTAACCAAGCCATAATCCTGGGCACGGTCTGCATCGATCATTCCGGCGGACATGATCAGTTCCATCGCCCTTCCCTTGCCGATAAGCTGCGGTAAACGCTGGGTACCGCCGTATCCTGGGATAACGCCAAGCGATACCTCTGGGAGCCCCATTCGGGCATTGTCACTGGCTATCCGAAAATGGCAGGCCATGGCCAGTTCCAGTCCACCGCCCAAGGCAAAACCGTTGATGGCGGCGATTACCGGTTTGGATAGGTTCTCTACGAAATCGAACAATAGTTTTTGTCCTTTTGCCGCAAGTTTGCCCCCTTCTTTCTCTGTAAAATCCGCAAATTCGGAGATATCTGCCCCGGCCACAAAGGCTTTTTCGCCACTGCCGGTCAAAATGATGACGTTGATTTCTTTTTCGGATTCAAGCCGCTTGAATGCCTTGTGCAATTCTTGGATCGTATCACGGTTCAAGGCGTTGAGTTTGTTGGGGCGGTCGATGGTTATGGTGGCGATTGATTCGTTTTCTGTTACTACGATGTTGCTATAGTTCATATGATATCGGGTTATGTATTATTCACTCATTTTTTATTTGACAATCTTACTTTAGACCTAAAATTCCAAAATTTAATCTCTAAGGGTTTAATTTCCGGATGCTTGCATCGTATTTTATATTTCTTGGAAATTGCTTTTTTTGGAATTTCATACCCCGGAGGTTTGCATCAAGGTAGTTCATTCCCAGCCAGAAACAATCCTATTATTTTTTCGGTTCAAGTCGAAAAATTGTAGTCGTTTACGTCATAAAGAACATTGTAAATCGGAATCATGGGGCACATACTTTTGGAAACCGCACCGTAAACACCGTGCCTTTACCAAGTTTAGAAGTGAAATCGATACTGCCCTTATAGGTTTCTACAATGGTCTTCACCATGCCCAGGCCAAGGCCCATACCACTCGATTTGGTGGTGAACTTGGGCTCGAAGATCTTCTCCCTATACCCTTCTTCGATACCGATGCCGTTGTCCGCCACGCAGATTTTGATAAAATCGCCATCGGCGGCAACGGATACCAAAATACGCGGTGATTCTACCTCTGGCAGGGCTTGAATGGCATTTTTCACCAAATTCGTCACCACGCGGATCAGCTGGGTGCGATCTAACGTGGCGATAAGTTCTTCTTCCTCGGAGATAAAGTGGATGTATTCTTCATTGAAAATATCAAGTGCAAGCTTAACGACATGCACCACATCAAGGGTTTCGTTCTGTTGTGCGGGCATTTCGGCAAAATTTGAAAAGGCGGAGGCGATACTGCTCATGGTGTCGATTTGTTGGATCAGGGTCTTGGAATACTCGGCCACCTTTTTTTGGATATCCGGATCTTTCGGGTCGAATTTATGTTCAAAGCTCTGTACGCTCAACCGCATGGGTGTCAACGGGTTCTTGATTTCATGGGCCACCTGTTTTGCCATTTCGCGCCATGCCTGTTCGCGTTCGCTTCGGGCCAATTTGACAGCACTATGTTCAAGCTCGTCGATCATGGCATTGTATGAATCGACCAATTTTTTTATTTCTTCACTGGGGTTCTCAATCATTATCTTCTGATTGCTTTTGGTTAGATCGGTCTGATCGAGCCTGTCCGATATGGTCTGTAACGAACGGGTGATGTAGGTCGATATAAAATAGGCCAATCCGATGGCGACCAATAACATCAAAAAGTACACAGCGGCCAGGCGCATTAGCAGCTCTCGCAGTTCCATGTTGTTGAACGAATCGTCTTCGTAGTAGGGTAAATTTAATATACCGATAGGTTTAAACCTTCTGTCCTTGATGTAGGTATAGGATGCGCGATAGTTATCGCCGGCCAGGGCTTTTTCTTCCACATAACGGTTGTCAGGGCTGGCCTCCAATCTTTTGAGAATGTGATAATCCAAACAATTGGAAATCGAATCGGTTTCGAACTTGGCCCTTGAACTTTTGATTAGCTGTCCCTCAAGATCATAGATGTTCAACCGTTGGTTTTGAACGTTGGCGATCTGATAGATCTGCTCATAGAAAATCAACCCTAAATTTTCGGTTGTAACTGGGTATGTAGTGCCTTGTAGGGCATATTCGACACTTTGCCGCACCTGCTCTTCCTTACGCTCCAATCGCTCTTGGTGATAGTCCCGTACCTGTTCGCGGGACTGAAATATGGCAACCCCCGCAATCAGTACCGAAGAGATGACCACCAACAGGATCATGGACACGAATATGCGCGATCTTAGGGAAAGTTTTGTGAACAAGGGGTTGGATTTTGTTACTAAGTTAGCAAATATTGAACCAAAAAAAGTGCAAGGGTCAGGCATTCGGATTCCTCTTCCTAATCCGTTTGTAAAGCTTGATCCCAAGCACCAAAAGAATCCCCAACACTACGATACCGACCACCCCAAAAATCCAATTGAAAGCATTTTTAAGGATGACCAGAAATACAATGGCAAAGAGAATAAGGGTTGCACCTTCGTTCCAGATACGCATAAAGTTCGATGTATATTTGACTTCGTTGCGCTGCAATTGCTTGAAAATTTGATGGTTTTTAAGGTGGTAGACCATCAAAAGCACAACAAAGCCTAGTTTAACGTGCATCCACGGTTGTTGAAGCCAACCCGGCATGAGAATCAGTAGCCAGACCCCAAAGAGGGTCGCTAAAATAGCGGAAGGCCAAGTGATGATATGCCACAGGCGTTTGGCCATCAATTGCAATTGTTCGGTCAGTATTTCCTTTTCGGGGGATGTTTTTTGGGATGCCTCGATATGGTAGATAAAAAGACGTGGAATGTAGAACAGCCCTGCGAACCAGGTAATCACAAAAATCAGGTGCAGGGCTTTGACGTAGTCGTACAAAAGGCTTCGAGTTACAGGTTAAAGGTTCAAAGTTAGCCAATACCTGTTAACCGATACCGATTAACTCCCAAGGACTACTTCAAAATATCGAAAATCGCCATTATCCTCGAATCGATGGGTTGATTGGTACTTCTTTTATCGGGAAAATCCTGAAAGATAAACCGGAGCTTCCCTTTTTCGTCAAGCACTAGAAATTTGGGGGATTCGGGAATGGAAAGGTTCTCGATATACCACCCGATACACTCGTTTAAGATGGGGAAATCCGCTTTGCGTGTGATTTTCTTCGCCCCGTTCTTGGCAATAAGCGCTACGGCATTATACCGTCCGGTTTCTATGAGGTCGTTCATAGCTTTAATATAGGAATTCCGCAGCTGCCCGGGTTCTTTATAAAGGCCCAACACTGTATATTTTCCCAGAAAATCAGTATTGGTAACCGCCATTCCCCTATCATCCTCAAAACTAAATCCCGGTAACGGCTTTCCCAAAAAGTCAAAGACGCGGTATACCCGATCATCATCCTCTTCATCAAGTACCACAATAGAAATGTTCTCGATAACCGAATCTTGGGCCTGCACCCTTTCGAAGGTTTTATACGTAACGATCTGTTGGCTATACTCCTGTGCCATCAAGTCAAGTCCCTCGTTTAGGGTGCTTTCGTCGACCACATCATTTTCGATCTTGTAAAATGTTTGGGCATGTATACTTGTATCACACAGCAACATTACGAAAATGAAAATCTGTTCAGGTTTCATATAGGTATGCTCTAAGTTCAGGGAGCATCAAATATAATCAAAAGGGGGTTGTGTTTCTATTGGAGGTATCCATAAATTATCTGATCTGCAATTACTAATGGCGACTACTGAAAAAAGGTAACAGTTATAAAGCCACTTTTAGATGAAAGGTTGATTGAACTATCACATACCCAGAAATGGTAAAACATTTCGATCGAGCATATAAAACCTCGGAAAACTACTATATTTTTGTGCTATTCGATCCAACACTTCTTCAACCTCAAGATGTATTATATGACCTCAAAGAAAACCCTCGACCCCAAAGACCATTTGACCCTCCGCACCGCCAAACAAAAAATGGAAGACATCGGTTGGGCCATGGAAGGCCTGAACAAAATGGGAAGTTTTATCGATGGCCGGGTAAAACTATTGCCGGAAAAGCAGCAAAAGTGGCTTCAGCAGATCAGTTTCAAGGTATTACAAAAAGTAGTGGAAACCAATCTGCTCTCGATGAAATGGGATAAGGTTGAAACATCGCCGCTCAACAACGCATATAAGGCCATGGTAACCTCATCGGGAATTCTCGGCGGCGCTTTCGGGGCCATTGCCTTTGCCATTGATCTCGGCCTTACCACCAAATTGATGATGCGCTCGATTATGGATATCGCCCGTAGCGAGGGCGAAGATTTGAATACCCTCGACACCCAACTCGCATGTCTACAGGTGTTTGCCCTGGGCGGAAAGACCAAACACGACGACAGCTTGGATACGGGATATTTCGCTAGCCGCCTTGCCCTGAACGCCGCCGTGAAGGGTTCTACGAGCAAATTGGTGGAAGGCCTTTTGGTCGGGGCTTCCCAACCGATGCTACGACTGCTTGCCGTGGTGGCTTCCCGGTTTAGTATTCAGGTTTCCGAAAAATTCGTGGTACAGGCGGTGCCCGTGGTCGGGGCGGTAGGGGGCGGAGCGATTAACCTGGCGTTCATCCGGCATTTCCAGAATATGGCACAGGCACATTTCGGCATCCGCAGATTGGAACGACAATATGGGGCAGAACTGATTGAGGCGGCCTACAACGATATTAAGGTCCGAACATAAATATCGAACGCAATTCTACTTTTTTCTGGAATCAAATCCAAAGGGCATCATATCCACTGGTCCCATCCCTATTTTCTATCCTGTTTTCCTTATCCATGCCTAAAAATTTGTTAAGGCACGAGTTAAAGTAAGTTAAAACGATTTTCCTTCTGAAAATGAGGCGTATATTTGTCAGTGTAAGGGGTGGTTCCCTTACAACTTTAAGTATTGGTTTTTCATAATTTAAAGTTTGGTTGGTTATTTAGGAAAAGCCCTGGCAATTTTGTCAGGGCTTTTTTTTGGTCGATCCGACGTCTCGATCACGCCAACGCAGGGGAATGTCCCTTGATTAAAGTAAATCTTGAAAAGCAGACAATACTTTGGAATAAATTTTGTTTAAGTAGTAGCTACTAAACAATTGTTTGGGGAAGCATTTTGTAATTTTATTTTAAATTGAAAGCTATGAGGAATGTTCTGATGCTGTTCTTTTTATCGCTCGGATTGCTGACCAATGCGCAGCAGAGCGATTCCGGTGACCTTGCGTCAAGTTCTGGGGAAAATACATCCAATAGCAAAAACAGGAAACACCCAAAAAAGGAATCGACTTTTCAACCGGGCGAGTGGCTCAAATTCCGTATGCATTACGGGCTGTTGAATGCCAGCTACGCTACCTTACATGTAAAATCAAATACCATTAATGGTGTGCCGGTCTATCATGTGGTCGGAAAGGGCGCGACCACAGGCTTTGCAAGTATGTTCTTTAAAGTAGACGATACGTATGAAAGCTATTTTGGGATGGAAGACATGAAACCCTATAAGTTTGTCCGTAAAATTGATGAGGGCGGATACATCAAGGATTACGAAATACATTTTGACCATAAAAAGGATACTGCGGTACTGAAGGATAAAAAGAACAAAAAAACCTATAGTTTTGATCTGCAGGATAGCATTCAAGATCTTCTGTCCGCCTTTTATTATTTGAGAAACAACTATGACCCTAAAGATTTGATAGAGGGCGAGGCGGTCAAATTAAAGATGTTATTTGACGATGACGGCATTTTCGACTTTAAGCTTAAATATTTGGGAACCGAAGTATTAAGGACCAAGTTCGGTAAGGTCGAATGTTACAAATTTAGGCCTTTGGTACAGTCCGGCAGGATATTTAAAGAGCAAGAAAGCCTCGCGTTATGGGTTTCTACCGATGACAATCGCATCCCTGTAAGAATACAGGCCGATTTGGCGGTGGGTTCGATCAAGGTAGATCTTGAGGCCTACAACGGACTCAAAAACCAGTTCAAGATAATAATGGATTGAAATAATCCTATTGAAAGCCTTACATTATCCACACTTACATTGTGACATGAGGTTGAGGTTGTGAACAAAGTCATCCTATTTCCTAAACTGACCTTGGCAAAAAGTTTCGTTTCCATTAAATTTGTGCCTTGATGCTATATAATGAAGGATAAAGAGCGAATCGACGGGCAGATTCTAAGACTTGAGGACAAATACAAAGACTCGGGCCAAGATCTTAGCTCCTATCTCGATGGATTACTATACCAACGCTATCTTACCTATTGGGATTATATCAACCTCGACACCCTCTTGAGCCTACAGCAGCCGCGCACCTATTTTCCCGATGAGGAAATCTTCATCATGTACCACCAGATTACCGAGCTGTACTTTAAGCTTATCCTTCACGAAGAGAAACAACTCGTCGACGACCGTTCGCAGAATCTCGATTTTTTTATCCAAAAGGCAAAACGTATCAATAGCTATTACGAAGCCATGATATCTTCCTTTGGGATTATGATCAAAGGGATGGAGCGCGAGCAGTTTCTGCAATACCGAATGGCACTGCTTCCGGCCAGCGGCTTTCAGTCCGCCCAGTTCCGTATGATCGAAATCTATGCTACGCCGTTGGAAAACTTGGTGCACCACAGTAAACGGGACCAATTTTCCCCAAAAAATAGCATTGAAGAGCTTTACGAAGCTATTTATTGGAAAAAAGGAGCCACGGATTTGGCTACGGGAGAAAAAACCCTTACGTTAAAACAGTTCGAATACCGGTATACCCCAAGGTTGATACGTATTTCAAAACAGGTGCACAACAATACGATCTATCACAAATATTTGGGCCTTCCCCCGGAGAAAAAGGATAATAAAGCGCTCATCGAAGCGTTAAAGATATTGGATGCCAATGCGAACATCAATTGGCCCTTGATGCATATGGGCGCCGCCCACCGACATCTGGCCAACGACAAGGGCGAAATAGAGGCTACAGGGGGTACAAATTGGAAGGAATTCCTCCCGCCCGATTTCCAAAAAATCGTATTTTTTCCGGAGATATATTCTAAACAAGAGTTAAATGATTGGGGAAAGCAGTGGATAGACCATATCTTTAATCCTAATAAAAAATAAGGAGTTACAATGCAAAAATACTGGGGCATAATTTTAATACTGGCGCTATCTTTTTCCTGCAAGGAGCATAAAGAGGCCAGGCCGGGCTTGTTGGAATCAAAAAAGGAAGTCGCTGCCATTGTGCCCATAAAAAAGCCTGTAGTCAAACAATTTGGGTTCGACCTCGATGAATTCACGGTGCAGCAAGACACGGTCAGAAGAGGGGATAGCTTCGGGGAGCTGATGTTACAGCACAAAGTGGACTATCCGAAAATCTACAAAATTTCACACGAATACCGAGATACTTTCGATGTACGAAAAATACGGGTGGGCAATCCCTATCTCATCCTTAAATCAAAAGACACCACACAGGGCGCACAGATCTTTATTTATGAGAACGACGCAATAAATTATACGGTGGTAGATTTACGGGATAGTGTAAGGGCTTACAAAGAACGAAAAAAAGTAAAATTTGTAGAGAAAGAACTTTCCGGTGTTATAGAAACAAGCTTATCGGATGCATTGTTGCAGCAGGGAATAGATTATATGGTGACCCATAATTTGGCCAGTGTCTATGCTTGGACCATAGATTTTTCAAGACTTCAAAAAGGGGACAAATTTAAGGTGCTGTACAAGGAAAAATTTATTAACGATTCCATCTATGCGGGTTCCGAACCTGTAGAAGCGGCTTATTTCGAACATAACGGAAAACCGATTTATGCGTTCGCCTATGAAAATGATTCACTCAAAAGTATTGTGGATTATTTTGACGAAAATGCCAACAACCTGAGAAGGACGTTCTTAAGAATGCCCGTTGAGTTCGGAAGGTTATCTTCAAGATATAATCTAAAACGAAGGATACGTTATTACGGGAACCGCGTAAGACCGCACATGGGCACAGATTACGCTGCACCTGTAGGCACCCCGATTATGGCGACAGCTGATGGTACCGTAACCGAATCGACCCGCAAGGGAGGCAATGGTAAATATGTAAAGATCCGTCACAACGGCACCTATTCCACCCAGTACCTGCATATGAAAAAGCAGAAGGTGAAAAAAGGCGAATACGTAAGACAGGGCGACGTTATCGGATGGGTGGGTATGACAGGCAATACCAGCGGTCCCCACGTTTGTTACCGGTTTTGGAGACATGGCAGACAGGTCGATCCGTTAAAGGAAGAGCTTCCGAAGGCCGAACCTCTGGCCGAGACCTTACAGCCCGATTATCTCACCTATATAACGCCGATCAAAGACCAACTCGATTGTATGGTGTATCCTGAAAAGCCGGTCGAAGAAGCGGTGGGGGCAGAAGATTTGGCCTCGCTCGACGAATAAGACTGCTTTTTATTTTATATCCACGTTCCGAAATAGCTGATTCGTTCCCTTTTTTCATAGGACTCTGATAATTTTTTAAGGGTTGCACCAACAATTTCATACTTCTTGATAACCTGGGTATAAATTCTTGCCTTGATGTGGGAGCAATCCCTATCTTCTGTTACTTTTGTTCCGACGTTAATTAACGTTCCCTTAATATTGGAGAGCAAAAAATACGTCACTTTTGCGGCAAAATTGAAAGAACAATTAACACTCAAGAAAATGAAAAAATTCTACTTTGTAATGGCTGCGTTTTTAATGACAGCGATTGCTTTTTCGCAGGGAACGATTACGGGAAGGGTTATCGATGGTGAACTGAACGACCCTTTGCCCGGAGCAAGTGTTGTTGTTCAGGGTACCACGAACGGTACTTCTACCGATTTTGATGGGAAGTTTACTATTGAAGTTTCTTCGAATACAGGCACTTTGGTGGTTTCCTACATTGGGTTCGTGTCCAAGAGAATAGCATTTACCTCAACTGGGGAAATCGAACAAATCGTATTACAACCAGATTCTGAGGAGTTAGATGGTGTGGTCGTCATTGGCACTGGGATTATCGATCTTGCGAACGACCGACAAACACCGATAGCGGTTTCTTCGATTCCTGCAAAATTGATTCAGGAAAAAATTGGAACGCAGGATGTAACCATGACCTTAGTCAATACACCATCTGTATATGTTTCGGGCCAAGCAGGCGGTTTTGGAGACTCAAATATGAGGGTCAGGGGTTTTGATCAGGACAATACGGCATTTCTCTTGAACGGCCAACCAATCAACGGCATGGAAGATGGTTTGATGTACTGGTCGAACTGGTCTGGAATGTCGGATATAGCGAATGGCATACAAATTCAAAGAGGCTTGGGGTCATCAAAACTCGCTATTTCATCTGTTGGGGGTACGGTTAACTTTGTAACCAAGGCAACTGAGATGGAGCAGGGTGGGTTTGCCTACGCGACCATCGCGAACGATGATTATATCAAAACAACAGCCGGATATAATACTGGTATTTCCGAAAAGGGCTTTGGTCTCAGTGTCATGCTTACCCATTGGCAGGGAGATGGTTATAATGAAGGAATGTTCGGTGAGGGGCAAACATATTTCATTTCTGCCGGCTATAGACCAAACGATTCACACAACTTTAACATTTTGCTTACCGGTGCACCGCAATTTCATGACCAAAACTTCAGGAAACCCATTTCGGACTATTTGGAATATGGTAAAAGATACAATAACAACTGGGGCGTCTACAACGGAGAGTATATAACAGAACGCAGAAACTTCTATCACAAACCCGTTGCCAACCTTAACTGGGACTGGAATATTAATTCAAATACCAATCTTTCTACCGTGCTGTACGCTTCTTGGGGCCGAGGTGGGGGTACGGGCAACCTAGGTAACCGAATCCGAACCGATGAGGGGCGAATTGACTACAATGCCATTTATGCCCAAAATGCCCAAGTTACCAACGGTATCGGCGTTAATTTCGGGGATGAACCGGCGTACATCACCAGATCTTCGATGAACTTGCATAGCTGGTACGGCATGGTCACGAATTTCGAAAAGGAATTGTCGGATAATCTGACCTTGAATTTTGGTGCCGATTTAAGAACTTATTATGGGGAACATTTTAGAGTAGTTTCCGATTTTCACGGTTTGAACGGATGGAGGGAAGATATTCGTTTATTGGATCAGAATAACGATCATCAGCCTTATGGGTCTTTCGGTACGTACAAATCCTCATTGGCTACGGAAAGTTATAGACCTTCAGCTTGGGCCGCCACTTTCGAAAGTTATCCTGAAGAACAAAAAACCGATTATAGTAATGACGAGCGTATATCGTACGGTGGTCTGTTCACCCAGTTGGAGTACGCAACCAATCAATTTTCGGCGTTTTTTCAGGGTTCTATTTCCAATCAGTCGCACCAAAGGTTCGATCATTATCAATATGCCGACCAGTACCTTATCAATGGCACATCTGCGCAATGGACCGGTGAGCCTTTGCCCGCCGGAATAACCGATGGGGTAGATTCGGAAAAGGTGAATAATTTTGGATATAATGCTAAGGGTGGTTTTAGCTACAATCCATCCGAAGAGCATAGCTTTTATGTGAATACCGGATATTACTCGCGCCAACCGTACCACGATAACATCTACTTGAACTTTACGAATGCCATTAATCCTTTAACCGAGAATGAAAAGATTTTGGGTCTAGAAGCGGGGTATGGTTTTACAAGTTCCATTTTTTCGGCCAACCTAAACCTTTATCGCACGTCATGGAAGGATAGGGTAGTCACCAATTCAAATTTCGATGATAATGACGTACTGACCTACAATACCACTTTCGGTGCGGAACAATTACATTCCGGTGTTGAGGTAGATTTTAAATTAAGGCCCACGAATGACTTAAGCTTTAACGGTTTTGCCTCTTTGGGGGATTGGATTTATAAAGGTGCATCTTTAACAAGGGTTTCCGATGAAAATAGGAATATTTTGAGCGAAGAAGTAGAAGACTATGATGGTGGAAAAGTAGGAGGTGCCGCTCAATTTTCCGGTGGCCTTGGAGCTGTATATAGAATTGGCGAAATGCTATCCCTAGATGCGGATTATAGGTTCTACGATAAACTTTACGCAAACGTTGGGGCGATTAAGGACAACTTGGAGCTACCATCTTTTTCTATTTTGGATGCCGGCGTTACTTTTACGGTACCTGTAGGAGCAATGAAAACCAAATCAATAAAACTACGGGCCAATGTAAACAATCTTTTGGATACTGAATATATATCAGAATCATCTACTGCGAACTTTGTCGAAGCTGGGGATGAGACTTACGACGGATTAAACGTGTCTAACCAAGTTTATTTTGGATTTGGTACTACTTGGAATCTTACCTTACGGTATGATTTTTAAATCTCAAGTCTGATCTGATTTATCTAATAAAACTGTCTCAATACCTCTTGAACCCTCATGGAAATCGAATATTTAAAAACGGTTCTCGTATAGCGATCTAAGAAAAAAACACAAAAAAAGCCGTTCATTTAGTTATGGGACGGCTTCTTTTTTTTGTGCAATTAAAAATTCAGTACATTTAGAAGATTTTAAAACATAATTCAAATGACCGAAAGCGGATTAGGCTATCAATGGATACAATCACTTCATTCTTACTTGGCCTATGTCGTACTGGCCATACTTTTTCTGGCCGTCGCCAACGCTATCATGGGCTGGATCAACAACAAGATGTTTACCATGGAAAAAGACCTGCGCCTGAGTCTTTTTGCCCTGATATTATCCCATATTCAGCTGTTGGTCGGGCTCTTGCTTTATTTTATGTCGCCCAGCGGATTACAAGCCATACAGTCTTTCGGTATGGGCGGCCTAAATGCCCCCGCGCGATTATTGGCTGTAGAACATCCGTTTATCAATATCATTGCCATCGTGTTGATTACCATCGGCTGGTCACGCCATAAAAAGTTTATGGAGGGCAGAAAAAAGTTCAAGAGCATCACTATCTTTTATGGTCTCGGCCTGGTCTTGATCTTAAGTCGTATCCCATGGAATCAGTGGTTCACGTGAAAAAAGCATTTGTTTGTCATTCCCGGCCTTCGGCTAAGTTTATATTGGGCGGAGTCGAAATGCTCAGTATATTCTGCGGCTGGGACCTGTCGATTTTATTTGAGCAGTATTTTTCTAAAATCCTATAACTAAATCAAATCCAAAAGATATACGCCATGAAAAGCATCCTAACACTGATAACACTCCTCATAACCACCCTGACCTTCGCCCAAAAACAAGATCTTTTCAACGGGAAAAACCTTGATGGCTGGACGGTATATGGCACAGAAAAATGGTATGTCGAAGACGGTCTGCTGATTTGTGAAAGCGGCCCCGATGCCCAGTACGGCTACCTAGGTACCGATGAGCATTACAAAAACTTCGAATTGAGTTTGGAGTTCAAACAAGAGGCCGACGGCAATAGCGGGGTCTTTATCCGCTCCACGGTCGATGGTACCCAAGTGAGCGGTTGGCAAGTCGAGGTCGCCCCTCCCGGTCATGACACCGGCGGTATTTACGAATCCTACGGCCGAGGTTGGCTTATCAAGCCCGACCCTGAAAAGGACAAGGCCCTTAAAATGGGCAAATGGAACAAAATGAAAATCCGTGTCGACGGTGATACGGTGACCTCTTGGCTGAACGGCACCGAAATGGTAACACTTACCGATGAAAAGATCGGCGAGGGCGAAGGCGGCATTGCCTTACAGATCCATGATGGGGGCGGTATCAAGGTGAAGTGGCGGAATATTAAGATTGAGGAATTGAATTGATACGTCATTGCCAGGCCCTTTTTCCGCGACGCGGCAATCGGTTCTACTTTCGAGGCTGAACCGATTGCCTCACTTAGTTCGTAATGACTTTTACTTTGGCTTCTCTCCAAATGATAAGTCCGTAGCGGCTTCACGAATCAAATACACGAACACCGGAAAATGATCCGAATACCCTCCGGCATAACTCCCGCCAGCATACGTACGAAACGGATATCCTTTATATTGCCCCTTTTTTGAGACGAGGTAAGTTGCATTGAACACCCCGGCCTTCCAAAATTGATATTTCCCATCCTCTGGGTCCACCAAATTTTCCGTAAAATAAATCTGATCAAAAAGATTCCACTTATCCCGATACGCCAAAGAGCCGATTCCCCTTCGGTATAATTTTTCCATGGGGTTAAACAGGTTGATTTCTTTCGGTCGAGTTTCATTTTCGGCTACATCCGCCGGCTCTGGATTGGTTCTCAATATTTTTTTAAAGCTGTCATTGTCAGGGTCATCGTTAAAATCGCCCATCCCGATAATTTTGGCCGAAATATCCAATTTCTGTATAGAATCAATAATCCGGCGGCTCAGTTTGGCGGCTTCCATACGATTGGGTCTGCTCCGCGCTTCACCGCCGCTTCGGGAAGGCCAGTGGTTGACCAAAAAGTAATACTGCTCATCGTCTAAAAGTCCGCCTACAATCAACTGGTCGCGGGTGTAGTTCCGTTTGCCATCGTCGTTGATAAGCAATAATCTACGGCTGTCAAAGGAAGTGGGCAAGAATACCGACTTTTTATAGAGCAAAGCCACATCGATACCCCGTTCATCTGGGGAATCAAAATGAACGACGCCATAATCCTTGGCCAATAGGGTAGAATGATTGACCAAGTCCTCGATGACCTTTAGATTTTCCACTTCGCAAATACCGATGATATCGGGAGAAGTTTTTGTGACATCTAAACCGATTTCGGACAAGACCTTTGAAAGGTTGTCCAGTTTTTTATTGTAGCGCTCAAGGGTCCAGTTATCCTTTCCTTCCGGTGTTCGGTCTTCGTCAAAAATGAGAGTATCATTTTCGGTGTCGAAAAGATTTTCGAGGTTATAGAATGCGACAGTCCTTATTTTGTATTGCTTTTCTTCTTGGGCGGCTCCCAAAAAAGAGAATATCGAAAAAGCGATTATTAAGTTGATTTTCATCGGATTATTTAACTAAAAACACCAATTAACGAATAAAAAACCATTTCAAGGGATTTGTTTGTCCAAGCGTCGGACTACTCGATAACTTGCCTGACTTTGTCGATAACCAAACCTGACCCGATGCGATTTTTGACTGTTTTTGTATTGATTTTGGTTTTTCCTTCTGCTCTCTTGGCGCAGGAAAATAACACAATTTTTGGAACAGTTATAGATACGCGGACTAAAAAACCCATTTCTGGAGTTGTGGTCACCATCGAATCCACTCAGATTTCAAATACAACGGATAGCGATGGACGATTCGAGGTTGCTATGCCTCCAAATAGTGATTATATCTTGAACCTTACGGCATCCGATTTTGTCACTAAAAGAATTCCTATAATTATCGATGGCCAAAACATCGATTTGGGTATCCTCTATCTTGAAAGGGATATCGCAACAGAACAGACCGACAATCTCATCAGCCTTACCGAATCCGAACTTTTGGACGATGAAATCAACTCCAATTCCTCAGCATTGCTACAAGCGACCCGTGATGTCTTTCTGAATCGTGCGGCCTTTGATTTCGGACAGGCCTTCTTCCGGGTACGAGGATACGATTCCCAAAACGGTGAGGTACTTGTCAACGGTATCCCAATGAACAAGTTCTATGACGGTCGTCCTCAATGGAACAACTGGGGAGGCTTAAATGATGTAACGCGAAATCAACAGTTCAGCAACGGTCTGGCAGCTTCAGAGTATACCTTCGGAGGAATCTTGGGGAATACCAATATCGATACCAGACCTTCGGGGATGCGGCCCGGCACCCGTTTATCGGCATCCGCTTCGAACCGTACCTATGCCGGACGATTGATGGCGACCTACACCTCCAGCGTACAGAAAAACGGACTTGCCTACAGCGTTTCAGCTTCCCGAAGATGGGCGAAACAGGGCTATATCGACGGCACGCTGTACGATGCCTATTCCGTTTTCGGGGCTCTGGAGTATCAGCTCAATGAAAAGAACAGCCTAAATTTTACAGGCATGCTAGCCAGTAACCGCCGCGGCCGCTCCTCTGCGATTACAGAAGAAGTCTTTGAACTGGCCGGCAAACGCTACAATCCCTATTGGGGCGAACAGGATGGAAAAATCCGCAATTCAAGGGAGCGCAACATTGCCGAACCCATCTTGATGTTGAACCATTTTTACGAATCGGATAATTTCAACTTGAATACGGGCGTCTCCTATCAGTTCGGTACGAATGCGCGTAGCCGATTGGGCTATTATAACGCTCCGAATCCCGATCCTACCTATTACCGGTACCTTCCCAGTTTTTACATCAACAGTCCGATCGGCGCCAATTTTATCAGTGCCAACACGACCAAAGAAGGTTTTTTACAGAATCCACAACTCGATTGGCAAAAGGTCTATACGGCCAATGCCCGTGAAAAGGCTGCCTATGTTTTATACGATGATATTGCCGATGACACGCAGTTTACCGGGAATATTGTCGGTAACTGGATTATCAATGAGCGTTTGCAAGCGGACTTCGGATTGACCTATAAAAAATTGACCTCTGACAATTATGCGGAAATCAACGATTTGCTGGGGGCGGAGTTTTATGAGGATATCGATCCTTTTTCCGACACACTGAACGACCTTAACGGCGAGGTCCAGAAAAAGGAGGATGCTATTTTCAATTATAACTATAGGATGCAGGCCGCCCAATTCGATGGCTTCGGCCAGTTCAGGTACACCCATACAAAATGGAACGCTTTTTTCGCAGGAAATTACGCCACTACGAATTATCATCGCGAAGGGCTGTTTCAAAACGAAAGGTTTCCCGATAGTGCGCTAGGGGCAAGCAACAATGTCAAATTCGCGGATTATGGAATCAAATCCGGCTTCACCTACAACCTGACCGGCCGGCACGGGGTGAGCCTTCAAGGCGGCTATTTGACCCGCCCGCCGGTATTGCAGAACGTGTTTATCAATCCAAGGGAAAACAACCGCGTCGTACCCGACATCCAAACCGAGACCGTATCGACGGTCGACCTCAGCTATTATCTCCGTCTTCCAAAATTGACCGGAAGGCTCACAGGATTTTATACCCGTTTTCAAAATACTACCGATATCAATTTCTTTTTCGTCGATACCGGCGTGGGTTCCGATTTTGTCCAAGAAGTGCTTACCGATCTCGACAAGCTGCATATGGGCACCGAACTTGGGTTGGAGTTTCAAGTATCATCTTCGGTGAAGTTGACCGGAGTGGCCGCAGTAGGGAAGTATCTGTATGCCAGCAATCCCGACCTCACCATCAACTTCGATACCGCCGGGCGGGAAGAAGACCTTATCAATTTGGATGGCAATAGTGACTTAGGTATCGCAAATATAAAGGATTTGAGATTGGCCCAGGGCCCGCAACAAGCGTATGCCGTCGGCATCGAATATCGGGATCCGAAATATTGGTGGATAAGTATGACCGCCAACTATTTGGCCGACAACTACGCCGGTATATCGGCCATCACCCGAACGCGAAGTTTTTACCTCGACCCCGAAACGGGACTGGCTTTTTCTGAGGCAACGGAAGAAAATGTGAATAAGCTATTGGGACAAAAGCCCTTGGATAACTTCTACTTGCTAAATCTCGTAGGAGGTAAATCATGGCTCAAAAAAGGCAAGTACATCAGCATATTCGCCAGTGTCAACAATCTGTTCGATACCGTGTTCCGAACCGGTGGTTATGAACAGAGCAGAAACGGTAATTACGGACAATTGAAACAGGATAATCTCAGCGGAACGCCCTCTTTCGCGCCGAAATATTGGTACGGCTACGGGCGCACGTATTTTTTGAATTTTGCGTATAGCTTTTGAACCCGGCCTACAAGGTTTCCCGTCAAAGGCGGAGCCTTGCAGGTCTGGCCGATTAGGAACACGCGTGTCGCAGACCTACAAGGATCGCTCGTGCCTCGCTCATACCTTGCAGATCGTCTAGCGGTCTGGCACCTACGGGTCGATCGAAATACCGGTGTAGGATAAACAAAAAAATATGAAAAGAACAGTACAATGTATTAGATACGCCAAACTGACAAGGGTTATCCTCGCCGCATCCCTGTTAACCCTGGCCTGCACCAAATCCCGCAACTTTGACCCACCGCCCACTGAATGCCCCACAGAACTCGTCGCCAATTCAACCTACGCCGAGGTCAAAAACCTTTACGTTGACCAAACCTTCCAAATTCAGCAAGACCTGGTCATCGAAGGCTATGTAATCTCGTCCGACGAAGAAGGGAATTTCTTCAGCGTACTCCATTTTCAGGACAGTCCGGTGAATCCATCCGAAGGTTTTGAAATCGAGATCGACGTTCGCGATTCGCATTTGTTCTATCCGGTCGGCAGTAAAATGTATATCCAACTAAAAGGCCTGTATTTGGGAAAAAGCAAAGATATATTCAAGATCGGCGGAGTTTTCACATCCTTCGGAAATGCATCCGTTGGCCGATTGCCCTCCACGGTAGTGGACAACCATCTTTTTGTGGCCTGTGATGAAAAAGTAGAGATTACGCCAACTATCATATCCTTCCCCGATATCCCAAAAAACCTAACCAATACGCTTGTACGGCTTGATGGTCTTGAAGTGTCCGATGCCGTAGTTGGCCAGACTTTTGCCTTGGAACGCGAAGAGACCGAGCGAACGTTGACCGATTGCAACGATAGCGAGCTCGTCTTGCTCAATAGCGGATTTTCCGATTTTCAGGCCGAAATCCTTCCCGAAGGCAACGGAAGTATCATTGGCGTATTGCTGCGCGAAAATGACACGTACCGATTGGCCATTCGGGATCCGTCGGATATTGATTTTACCAACGAACGCTGTGCAGATCTGGTCGATGAATTTACTTCTGCCACTATTTTCATATCCGAATTGGCCGACCCAGATAATAACATAGCGGCACGTTTTGTAGAACTATATAACGCTGCAAAGGAACCGTTAAATTTGAAAGGGTGGACGTTACGTCGCTACACCAATGCGAACACCGAGATCAGCTCGACCGTAGACCTATCCGATTTTACGATCGGTGCCGAAACTACGCTAACCATCTCACCGAACCCTGCCGAGTTTGAAGCGGTATATGGCTTTGCCCCCGATTTGGCCGTCGGCAAAAATAGCCCTGCGGACTCCAACGGCGACGACAATCTTGAACTGGTCGATCCCTTCGGTACAGTCGTAGACGTATTCGGAATTATCGGTGAAGATGGTACTGGCACGAGTCACGAATTCGAGGATGGTAGGGCATCCCGAAATGCGGACATAAAGAAAGGAAATTCAAAGTATACTTTTAGCGAATGGACGATTTATAATGATACGGGCGATTTAGGTACGATAAAGTTACCTCAAAATGCACCTGAGGACTTTACACCAGGGGAGCGGGATTAGAATCAGCATTTAATGCTAAGCCAAAATACACTTCGGCTTTTGTTCTCAATAATGGATACAAGGAGATAATCCTCACCCAAGAATCCCCTCCAAAACATCCGCAGAGACCGGTTTTATCAAATAATTGGTTTCAAGACCGTAGGTTTTAGCCTTATCCAAATCTCTGATGTCAATTGACGAGGTCATGATGTAAATCTCTGGCATATCTTCTTGGGCAGGTATCAACTTCGTGATTTCCCCCATAAAATCCCACCCGTCCATCACGGGCATGTTCAGGTCAATGAAAATTAAGGAAGGCAGTTCGGAATCATTCTCCAGTAGCTTCTCGAAATTTTCAAGGGCGTCAAGTCCGTTCTCGAAAATCGATAGGTCGGGTTTATAGTCAATACTTGCCATGGCCCTTTTGAGGCCAAAAACAGCAATGGCGTCGTCATCGATAATACAGGTTCGGGTATGGGCTTTCATGAAAGGTTCGATATAAGCGATGATTTTAGAAAATATTTTCAAGGGCACTTTCCAAATCTTCCTTGGAAATGGGTTTAAGAATATAGTTGTTGACCACTTCATAATTTTTTATCCGTTCCAGATCCCGGGGATCGACCGAAGAGCTGATGATATAAATAAGAACTTTTTCCCGATTATGGTTGGGGATTTTAACGAAATCCTCCAAAAATTCCCATCCGTTCATTACCGGCATGTTTAGGTCTAGGAAGATTACGCAAGGAAGTTTTTCACCGCTTTCCGTAATTTTATGTAGGCCATCAATAGCGTCTTGCCCATTCTGGAATACCAAAACGGTTTCGCAAAAATCCACCTCTGCCATAAGGCGTTTCGTGCCATAGATAAAGATAGGATCGTCATCTATGATACAGGCTGTCTTAATTTTCTTCATTTCAATTTTTTTAGCAATTTTAGATCGATCCGTCAAGGGCATCCGGAATCAAAATACAGCTTGAAAGTGGTGCCGACATCGACGGTACTCTCCACTTCTATGCTGCCGTTCATGGCCTCGATCTGGTTTTTGGTGATGAACAGGCCTATTCCTTTGGCATCTTTGTTTCTGTGGAATGTCTTGTACATTCCGAAAAGCTTATCGCCATGCCGCTTTAGGTCGATACCGAGACCGTTATCGGAAAATGTAAGAACGGTCTTATCCTCGATCTGTGCCGAAACGATTGTTATGACGGGTGTTCTTTCAGGTGAACTATACTTGATGCTATTGGTAAATAGATTCAGAAAGATACTATCCAGATAGGCGGATATTCCCCGGATTTCTAGGTTTTTGTCGATATCCACATGACATACCGCATTTTTCTCCTCTAAAAGAAGTCCTAGGTTTTTTTCGACGCACATTATGGTGCTGTAAAGGTTTACCCGTTTCATCTTGTCGAGGGCATCTACCTTTACCTGTACCACTTCGTTCAAATGCAATACGGTTTCGTTAAGACTTTCTGAAGCGTCACGGAGCATATTAACCAAATTCTTTTGCTCGCTTTCGTTTTCCTCGGTACTCAAAAATCCGGACAGCATTGATAGGTTGCTGGAATGTGATCGTAGATTGTGCGAGACGATATGGGCAAAGTTCAAAAGGCTATCGTTCTGCTCTGTGGTAATGTCTACCAAACGGTTCAACTTTTTTTCAGCGTTTATCCGAGCGGAAATATCCATGATCTGGGAGATAAAATGGGATAGTTTGCCGTTGATTTTTCGCACCGCCGTAACCGCCAGAATCACATAGACAATATGTCCGTTTTTGTGGTGATACCGTTTTTCGATTTGATAGCTCTGTCTTTTTCCTTCGATAACTTCGGTAAATAGCCTTAGATCCTTATCCAAATCGTCGGTATGGGTCAGCTCTTGAAAGGTCGTCTGCATCAAATCGGCTTCACTGTAGCCCAAACTGTTGCAGAGACTTTGGTTGACCTTGATCCATTTGCCGTCAAGCCCGACCAAGGCCATTCCGATATTGGAGCTTTCGAAGGCGGCCTCAAAGGATTCCTCACTTTTTTGTAGTTTGCCCTGAACGGTCTTAAGATCGGTGATGTCCCAATTTGTACCTGTCATTTTAATGGGGTTACCATCGGCATCCCTCTGTACCACAGCCATTGCCTTTATATGCCTTTTTTTGCCGTTGGGCCATATAATACGGAATTCGGTATCGAATCCCTTTTTACCGGATAGCGCCAATTCTATGTCTTGGTAAACATGCGTTCTATCGTCCGGATGCAGCCCTGCCCGCCATGCCTGATACTCACTTTCAAAATCTTTTTTATCAATACCGTAGAGGTGGTACATATTATCGTCCCATACCAATTTTTTAGTGGTGATATCCATGTCCCAAATACCCACATTGGCCGCTTTGGTGGCAATGGCCAATCTTTCGGTGGCCTTAAGAAAATTCAGCTCGGTCTTCTTTTTTTCGTCGATATCCTGAAAAGTACCATAGATACGCACCGGTCTGCCGTCAACGATTTCTACCTCGCCCTTGGCCCTGACCCAAAGTTCATTTTCTTTCGCCGTAATTATGATAAGTTCGGTATCCCATGGAGTGCCATCACGTATGGCATCGCTTACCAATCGGGTAATATTGTCCCGATGCTCGCCTTTTTTGTAAAAATTCAATCCCGCCTCCAAGCTTGGTACGTAATTTAGGGGTACCTCGTGGATTTCCTTGGTGATTTGAGTCCAATAGACCCTGTCCGAAAAAAGATCTACCTCCCAAGCTCCTATCCGTGCTACTTTTTGGGCCTTGATCAACAGTTCCTCCCTGCGTTTGGTCTCGGTGATGTCCTCTAGTGTAGTTATCAGTCCTTTTATTTTACCATTGTCGTCTTTCCAGCTGTTTATCTTCCAACTGAGCCATGTAATTGCTCCGTTTGCGGCTATGAATTTCCTTCCTTTGTTACTATTGGATGCCCCTTTAAGGCAATCGCAATATATTTTTCGAAGGGCTTCGGGCGTGTTTGGAAGGATATTGTAATAGGATTTGCCGATAAGGGATCCGGAATCGGGTGCGAGCTGGCGTTGCCAAATTTCGGAATGGCTAATAAAACACATGTCCAAATCCAGGATGGCAACCGCTGTTGGGGAGTCCTTGATCAAAAAATTAATCGATACTGTTTCCAAGGTAGGTTTCAGTTTGGCGGGTTAAAAATACGGTTAATTCTCGGATGTAGGAAATTACTTAAAATTATCGGAATTTCCATGGGATTTTTCAACCTTTGAAACACGGGAAGTTTACATAGGAAATTCCTATCGTTTAATAATGTTTTAATATGGACTGTCTATGTATTTCATCCTAATTTTATTACTTTTAAACGAGTAAATGGGATGGCTTATTGCCCATGGGAAACTTAAAAATACAATATTATGAGTACTGACAACAAAAGCACATCGGAGAACGGCAAGGTTTGGGACGTTAACGAATCGAGCGCCAAATGCCCGTTCATGAGCGGCGAAAACCATCAAGTGGCCGGTGGGGGTACCGGCAACCGCGATTGGTGGCCGAACCAGTTGAAAATGAACATTCTTCGTCAACACGCCCCGCAGTCCAACCCCATGGACGCCGATTTTGATTATGCCGAGGCCTTCAAATCCCTCGACCTGAAGGCGGTAAAACAAGATTTATATGACCTGATGACCGATTCCCAAGACTGGTGGCCGGCGGATTATGGCCATTACGGGCCGTTTTTCATCCGTATGGCCTGGCACAGTGCCGGTACCTATCGTATCGCCGACGGTCGGGGCGGTGCCAGTTCGGGTTCGCAGCGCTTTGCGCCCCTGAATAGCTGGCCCGATAATGCCAGTCTTGACAAGGCACGTTTGCTTTTATGGCCGATAAAACAGAAATATGGGAAAAAGATTTCTTGGGCCGATTTGATGGTCTTGGCCGGTAACTGTGCCCATGAATCGATGGGACTGAAAATGTACGGTTTCGCCGGCGGTCGTGTCGATGTTTGGCAGCCCGAAGATGATGTCTATTGGGGTTCGGAAACGGAATGGATGGGCAATGACGCACGTTATTCAGGAGACCGTCAGCTCGAACAGCCTTTGGGAGCGTCGCATATGGGATTGATCTATGTAAACCCTGAGGGGCCGAACGGAATACCCGATCCCGTGGCCGCAGCGCGCGATACCCGCGAAACTTTCGGTAGAATGGCCATGAACGATTATGAAACCGTGGCATTGATCGCCGGGGGACATACTTTTGGAAAGACCCACGGTGCGGCCGATCCAGGAGAATATGTAGGTGTGGAACCTGCCGGTGCAGACATCGAGGAAATGGGCTTTGGATGGAAAAACTCCTTTGGTACCGGAAATGCCGGCGATACGATTACCAGTGGCCTTGAAGGGGCCTGGACGGACAGTCCGACCCAATGGAGCAACAAATATTTTGAGAACCTTTTCGGTTATGAGTGGGAACTTACCACGAGTCCCGCCGGGGCACAACAATGGAAACCCAAGGATGGTGCCGGTGCCGGTACGGTACCCGATGCCCACGACCCGAACAAAAAACATGCTCCGTTTATGTTGACCACCGATCTCTCCTTGAAAGTGGACCCGGAATACGAGAAGATTTCAAGGCATTTTCGTCAAAATCCCGACGAGTTCGCAGACGCTTATTCAAAGGCATGGTACAAGCTGACCCATCGTGATATGGGGCCAACCTCGCGATATTTGGGTCCGGAAGTACCTCAGGAAGAATTGATCTGGCAAGATCCGGTGCCGGCCGTTGACCACGAACTGATCAACGATGACGATATAAAGTCGCTGAAGGCCAATATTCTGGCTTCCGGCCTTTCGGTAGCCGATTTGGTATTTACCGCTTGGGCCTCTGCATCGACCTATCGCGATTCCGATAAACGCGGCGGTGCTAACGGTGCCCGTATCCGTCTTTCGCCCCAAAAGGATTGGGAAGCGAACGACCCACAGCGCTTGGCGAATGTTCTGGATACGCTCGGAAGAATCCAAAATGAATTCAACGGCAATCAATCCGGTGACAAGAAAGTGTCCATCGCTGATCTTATTGTTCTAGGGGGATGCGCAGGCGTCGAACAAGGCGCGAAGAATGCGGGTCATGATATTAAGGTGCCGTTTAGGCCAGGCCGTACCGATGCATCCCAAGAGCAGACCGACGTGGAAGCTTTCGAGGTATTGGAACCCAAAGCGGACGGCTTCCGAAATTTTGACAAAACGGAACATGATATTTCCGCAGAAGAAATGCTGATAGATCGCGCTCAATTGCTGACCTTGACCATACCTGAAATGACGGTTTTGGTTGGCGGCATTCGCGCGCTCGATGCCAATCACAAGCAATCGCAGCACGGCATCCTTACCCAAAACAAAGGGGCGTTGACCAACGATTTTTTCGTCAACCTACTTAATTTGGGTACCAAATGGGAAAAGACTTCCGATTCCGAACAGGTATTCGCCGGACGTGACCGTAAAACCAACGAAGTCGTATGGGCAGGTACGCGGGTCGATCTTATTTTCGGTTCGAACTCCGAATTAAGGGCGGTAGCCGAGGCCTATGCTACCAACGATGCCAAAGAGAAATTCGTAAGAGATTTCGTAGGCGCGTGGAACAAAGTGATGAATCTTGATCGATTTGATTAAGTCATCCTATTGACCTCAATTTAGTCTTGAAAAGAGCTTCGGTAGATACCGCGGCTCTTTTTTTTACCTTTATCCCATAAAAACCATCCCTATAAAACAATATTATCCAGTATGGATAGTTTGAGTAGTAGGATTGGGAATGACAAACAAGGTTTAATTTGAAAAAGCGACTTTGGCTATGGAATATCTTGGCGGTAGCGACCGTCATCGTTTGCCTGTTGGCGTTTGTCATGCATTACAAAAATTGGACGTCCACCGACACCAACGAAATAAAAATCCTCTCCGGGTTCTATTATAAAAAATTGAAGTATTCGGAATTGGACAGTGTCAAGTTTGTGGAAAAAATTCCCCCCATGCAACGCCTAAACGGTTTTTCGGCCCAAGAAATGGGCAAGGGCATCTATAGGGAATTCAAAGATTCGCTGACGGACAAGAAGGTTTTCGTTTTCGTCGATAATTTTTCGAATCAAAAAATTGCCGTAACGTATCAAGATTCCCTCAAACTTTACCTTAATTTTAAAGATTCTACCGACACTCAAAACATATACCAGTTCTTGGCGGACAGACTACCAAAGCCCTCCGATTGATTATGGTATGTTTTTTGAAACTTGGAAATATTCTGAACTTAAAAAAATACCATGATTATGAAATTACTTTCTCTTTTCCTTTTACTTCCCTTGTTCACAATGGCACAATTCGACCTTACAGTTACCGTTAAGAACGTTAAATCGAACGAGGGAAAGGTCAGCGTAGCCGTCTACGATACTAAAGAAAATTTCCTCAAATTCGATAAAGTATTCAAAGCAGAAAGTGCGCCCAGCCAAAAGGGAAGTACAAAGGTGGTACTCGAGGACTTGCCTAAAGGCACGTACGCCCTAGCCGTTTTTCACGACGAAAATGGCAACGACGAGCTTGATACGAACGCACTCGGTATTCCAAAGGAGCCCTTAGGATTTTCTAAGGGAAAGATGAAAACTTTTGGCCCTCCAAGTTTCGAAGAGTGTTCGTTCGAGCTTACTTCGGATCAGTCGATATCCGTACCCATTAAATAGGCTATCATCTTTCGGTCACTCAATTTACTTTCGAATAGCAACGCCCTGATTTTAAACATACGCTTTGCCATCGTTAATCCACTTTTGCGTTAAATCGCCATTAAGTTTTTTTAAGCTGTTGTTTTACAAACGGATGTGTCGTAATTTGTTGTTCTAATCAATAAAATAAAAACATCATGGAAACAAAGGAAATAGCCAAAAAACTGGTGGATTATTGTAAACAAGGTGCTTTTGAAAAGCCTTACCAAGAATTGTACAGTCCCAAAATCGTAAGTATTGAAAACGACGGCAAGGCCGAAGGCGCCTATGTCGAAGGCTTCGAAGGAATAAAGAAGAAAGGGGAGTGGTGGCAAGAGAATTTCGAGGTGCATTCTACGGAAGTCTCCGACCCGCTCGTTGCCGACAATTGGTTCTCGGTAAGGTTCGATATGGACACCACCCACAAACCTTCCGGTCAACGCTCAAAAATGTCGGAAATCGCGGTCTATCAGGTTCAAGACGGTAAAATCGTGAAGGAGCAGTTTTTTTACGATGAAAACAATTGAGGTAATAAACGGCCATTGACAATACGTCCATTAAAAGACTACACGTCTTGGCTAGCGTTCCCTTCTACCTAGCTCAGGGAAAACTATCATTGACAAAATTGACTGATTTATTGAAAATTGACAATTATGTCATTACCGCCGTTTTTCAAGTTTTGTAGAGGGTCTCGACGATGTGGTGATTTTGATTTGCGTTGCAGCTCGACCCGCCTGGACCTTTAGGCCGTCTCGAAAAGACGTTGTGGTGATTTCTATGCTTACCAGAAAAACAATCCAGAAACCCTATCTTTGATTTAAACAAAACGATATGGTTCTAGTTGCGCAGTTTTTCGGTGCACTTTACGGCCTTCTGGCCATAATCCTCGGCGCTTTCGGCGCACATGCCCTTAAGAAATCCTTTTCGGAAGAACAGCGGAAAAGTTTCGAGACCGGTGTCAAATATCAGATGTACCATGCCCTCGTATTGATTATGCTAGGCTTCAATTTTAATTTGGATACTCCCCCACAGAAATATATGGTCTACTGTTTTCTAATCGGTGCGTTCCTATTTTCGTTTAGCATTTATGGACTTGCATTAAGCGCCTCCAAAGGTAAAAAATGGAGCTTTTTGGGGCCGATAACGCCTTTAGGCGGATTACTTTTGGTAGTGGGGTGGGGTCTTTTGCTGTATCAGTTTGTAGGGCGGTATTTCTGATTTGTCCAAGAGTTTGCCTTATATCCTATTGCGGTAAAAAATAATGTATTAAGTTGGCCCTGCGATCAAAAACCTATGGTTGGGGCAGGTCGTATTTCGTCATGCAACATCCTAAACTTCATTGACATAATCATGCCCGTTCATTCTGTGAGTTCGGCCTCCGAAGTAAACGCTTTAATGGCCTGATTGGGTTCCATGATATTGTAGCCTTTCCAAAATTCAGGGTCGTAGTTAGGCATATAGGTCGGCAGTATTTCGTTGTTTTCCTTAAAGTTTTCGAATTGGTTTTCATTGATCGGTTCTTCATCGAAGACGACCAATTCGTAGCGATTGACATTGCCGAACGCAGCATCTACTTTCATAGACAATTCGTTCTGCTTTGTTCTGCCTTTTACGTTTTTGTTCTTTTCTATAATCTTTAACGGTCTTTTGACACCTGCCCGTACCCCTTTAATAATGTCATAGTACCGCAAATGGTATTTTTCGTCGGTGCCCTTGGCGAACAGAATACTGCCCTTGGCGAGATATTCATTGATTGAAACACCGAGCAGATTAAAGTCCCGCAAAGCTTCGGTGTTTTCGAAATCCATTCGGATCAGGGCAAAATCGTCGGCGTTGATGTAGAGCTGGCCCCTGTATTCAGGGGAGCCGTCGGGTACGAAATCGATGACATAGACCGCTTGGTCGCCGAGATAGGTGAAATTTTTTAAGGTGAGCTCATATCTCCCGGGCTTAAAAATGATGTTGTAATCGGTATCGCCAAAAATCGGGAGGTTTTTGATAAGGTCGCTTAGCACACGACCCTTATAACCTGAAAAGTTTTTCCGGCGTTCTTCTTTTTGCTTTTTTTCTTCGGCCAACCTTTTGTTCAGGGCGGCCACATCGGTGGAGTCAATATCCTCTTTGAAAAGGTCTCCCATCTCGTCGGCATCGACCTTAGTGCCAAAAAACCATCCGGACTTAATCTTGAAATACGAGTCGGATTTAATATTTTCCTTCACTATCTGGTTGAACTTCTCCTCCAATTTTTCCACATCCAGGTTTTTGTCCTTATCGTACATCTCGGAAGCCTTGATTAAATCCAATTTTTGATTGTCGGCATCGTCGTTGCCGTACAGGTCGCCCAGCATTTCGGTATAGTAGGTGTTTTTCTTTGGAAAACTGCGGATGACACTGTCCAGAAAACTTTCGTTAAAGGCCGCAATGGTCGATTCCTTAAGTTCGTAGTCGGCCTTTAAAACCTCGTTCTGATAGGTTTCCCGCAGGAAAACCCGCTTTTTGGTGAAATCTGTAAAGTAGTTTTTCTCGATGTTATCCTCGACCAATTCGATAATTTCCCTAGGCGTGTATTCTTTGTTTGAAACAATTACCTCTTTCAGTTCAATGGCCTTGGGCCGCAACACAATAACGCTATCGGTAAACTCACTGATCGGTTTTCCGAGGGATTCATAGCCGATACTTGAAATAAACAGCGAATCGTTTTCCCTAATATTTTGGTCAAAGGAAAATTTGAACCGCCCCTCTTCGTTCGTGATCATGCCCCTGTTGTTCAACTGCACCGTAGCATAGGGAACCGGATTTTTGGTGACAGAATCGATGATGACCGAGCTCAGGCTTTGGGCTTGTAGCGCACTTGCGGAATAAAACATACTAAGAAAAAGAAGGGGTAAACTCAGTTTTTGGGCGTTAGGCATGAAATTTCGATCTTGATTCCTCAAAAAAAGCAATAGCAATCGAACAAAGCCCCCTGTTTTTGATTTTTTTAGTACTGAATTATTTTTTTATTAACGGAAGGCGAACTCTGAGGTGGTTTTACTTTAACAAGGTTGAGAACTAATTAATGAGAGCACTACCCTTTGAATAGCAGCGGCAGGAATAGATCTTCTCAAAGTATTTCCCATACAATCGGACAGTAACAGATTAGCTCAAAAGGTGGGATGCCCCGAATTTTTTTATCTTGTGGACACTAACAACCCTACTGACCAACAATGACCGCTGTTTTCAATTTTCTACTTATTGCCGGAGCAGTTCAGGGTTTTGTGTTCGACATCGCAACCTTTTGGTCAAGAAAGAAGCTGGAAAGTGCGATACTTTTCTTGAACCTGTTCGTTTTTTTCCTGTCGATGAACAACCTGCAATCTTGGCTGATCGATAACACTTATATTTCTTCGAATTTTTAGCAAGATGTGTGGTCATACTTCTTATGCACCAGAAAGTTATAGCAATTGAAAGTATAGTGACTTATAATTTAATCGTAGATGCACTCCCCTTGGGCTCTACCATTTTGATTTATTGGATAGGATATCAGGGCTTGGCTACATCAAATATAAAAGAGCGAACGGCGAAACCGATTTTTAGGTCGTACCAATCGTGTGCCAGGCCATTCCTTGAGGATTAAATTTCTTTTTTATATGGGGAAACATTAGGGGGTAATCCCGTACTACAACAAGAATTCGATATAGCAATTGAATGTTCTTGTATCGATGTATCCAACTTACGAAAGGGCAATTATTTCCTAAAGATATTGGGAAAGAAAATTGACGAAGTGCATCAAATCATTGTCAAGTAAAATAGGCAAAACTTAAAAAGATAACAGCTGCCGATTTCGGTGGCTTTTTTATTCCAATAGGCTATCCTCTTAATGACACCCACAATCATCCTGTCCGCAGCCTTTGGCATCCCCTTTTCCCGATGCGAACAAAGATTTCGGCAACAAAAACTTCTTGACAAGATAACCAACAGCAACTGCGAGAATACTATAGACCAATATGTTTTGAAGAATATCCATTTTTTGATTTTAGTTGCCCGGTTTAAATTTATAACTACCTACCGCGACTGCCACTACCCACTTTTTAAAGTCTCATTTCTCTATTTTATCCCCTTTGCTCTCATTTCATCACCTGATACGCCACCAAGGCCACAATATAAGCAAAAGCACTCATAAAAACCAATTGCCCCATGGGCCATTTCCAGCTGTTGGTTTCCCGTTTTACGATGGCGAGGGTACTCATACACTGCATTGCGAAGGCGTAGAACAGCAATAGCGAAATACCGGAGGCCAGATTGAACAAGGGTTTTTTGGTCCTGGGGTTCACTTCCGCGGCCATTCGGTTCTGGATGGTCTGTTCCTCATCGCTGCCAACGCTGTAAATGGTGGCCAAGGTACCCACAAAAACTTCCCGGGCTGCAAAGGAGGTCAGTACGGCGATACCTATTTTCCAATCGTAGCCGAGGGGTCTTACGATCGGCTCGATGGCTTTTCCCATATATCCGATGTACGAATGCTCTAGTTTGTAACTTGCGATCTCCTGATTTTTTGCCCGCTCTTTCAAGGTTTCGGACTGTGTTTTCAGACTATCTTGAAGAGTGCTTAGGCCCATGGTGTTCGGCTGGTCGATAACACTTACCTTATTGTCCTTTTTGTAGTTCGAGAATTTTTTGGCCATATAGTTTTGGCTGTAGGTCGAAAATCCCTGCGCTTCGATACGTTGGGTAACGATACTTTCGGCGTTCCTGAAATCCTCCGAATAACCGTTCGAACCCAAAAACCAGAGTACGATCGATATGGCCAAGATGATCTTTCCGGCCCCGAAAACGAAACTTTTTGTCTTTTCCCAAACCGTGTAGGCTACGTTTTTAAAAAGAGGGAGTTTGTAGTTCGGCATTTCAACCACAAAAAACGAACGACCTTTCATCTTCAATATCTTGTTCAGCAGCATGGCGGACAGCACGGAGGTAGCGAAACCGATTAGATACAATAGCATCAGGGTCAGCGCCTTAAAGCTAAGCCCCAAAAAAGTGCCTTCGGGAATGACCAGTGCAATGATGATGAGATATATCGGCAGACGGGCAGAGCAAGTCGTAAAAGGGATGACTAAGATGGTGATCAAACGTTCCTTCCAATTTTCGATGGTACGGGTGGCCATCACGGCGGGAATGGCACAGGCGGTACCCGACATCAAGGGTACGACACTCTTACCGCTAAGCCCGAAAGGACGCATTAATCTGTCCATCAAGAACACGACCCGGCTCATATAACCTGTTTCTTCCAAAAGGGAGATAAAAAAGAACAGGAAAGCAATCTGGGGAATAAATATCACGATTCCACCGATACCGGCCAAGATACCTTCGGCAATAAGATTGGTTAATACCCCTGCTGGTAGGGTATCTTTCACCCATTCGCTGGCGGCCGCGAAAAACTCGTCGATCATGTCCATCGGAAATTCGCTCCATGCATAGATGGCCTGGAAAATGAGCAACAGGATCATTAAAAAAATCACATAGCCGAAGACTTTGTGCATCAGTATCTTGTCCGCGGATGCCCTGAGCCCTTTTGCCGCAGTCGGATCTACTTTATAGGTTTCCTTAAGAATGCCATTGATAAACTGGTAACGGAGAATGGTCTCTTTCTGCTGAAGGCGTTTCAATTCCGATTTTGGCTTGGTATACAACGATGTGGGATCCTCGACCAGCTTTTTGTCGATGCGCATAAAGTTGACATCTTGGGTGATGACCAACCATAGCTTGTAGAGGTCTTGTTTCGGAAAGGTTTTCTTTAGTTTTTCGAAATAATCGGGAGCAATCACGGTAACATCTACATTTTTTGCAGCGGAAAGCGTCCTGTAATCGGCAATTAGATTTTTTAAGGTATCGATGCCCGTACCTTTCCGAGTACTTACGAGGGCGATTTTGGTATCCAGTTTTTCCTCCAGTAGTTCGACATCCAAAGAAATACCCCGTCGCGACATACGGTCCGACATATTGATGACCAGAATGGCGGGTATATTGAGGTCTTTCACCTGTGTGAACAGTAAAAGGTTACGTTTCAGGTTCTCGACGTCCGAAATTACGACGGCTACATCGGGATGGTCTTTATCGTTTTTGTTCAGCAGTAGCTCGACGGCAACGCTTTCATCCAAAGAAGTCGTGTTCAGGCTATAGGTGCCGGGCAGATCAAGAATATGGGCCTTTACGCCTCTGGGCAATTTGCAGATTCCCTCCTTTTTTTCAACGGTAATGCCGGGGTAGTTGCCGACTTTCTGTTTCAGGCCCGTCAGTTGGTTGAAAACAGAGGTCTTTCCGGTGTTGGGGTTACCAATTAGGGCTACGTTGATCTGCTTGCTCATAGCGCACGGGTGTCGTCAATAATATCAAGTTCTATGAGCAGTGCCGTTTCGCGGCGTATGGCGATATGGCATCCGTTGACATTGATATAGATAGGGTCGTTGAAAGGGGCGATCTGTACAAGTTCGATGGCATTGCCGGGCAAGCAGCCCAGTTCCAATAATTTTATCGGAAGGTTGTCATCGGCAAACTCCCTGATGATTCCCTTTTGCCCTCTTTTCAACTGTGCTACCGTCATCGTAATCGTTTCACAATTTTTATTTAGATTTATTATAAGGAAGGGCAAATTTAAGGCAAAAATCTTGAATTAATGGGATGTTTGACGGGGAAAAGGAAAAATTCGGTTATATAGGGGAAAGTGGCAGTTGGCAGTAAGGAATATCAGAGTTTGTCCGGCCGCATGATATAGGGTTCAAAATAATTGTCAGCACTGTAATATGGGATGGGGGCTGACAAAAAAGTGCAATTAGTGTCGCTTCGAGCCATTTGACCGCACCCAAGATTACCTAAAGCTGAGAGTTTAATTTGAATGACTACCGTTCAGGTCTCGACTGCGACATGACAAGGAAGCTATTTTACCTTTAGGCGTCATGCGGCCAACCGCTACCGCTTACTCCTTCCCATCCAAGTACGAGTTTTCCAAAATCTTTAGGTCTCCAATCAACTTCTCGACATCCTCCTTTTTAGTGCCGTCATAAAACCCACGAATTCGTCGTTGCTTGTCGACCAAAATAAAGTTTTCCGTATGGATCATGTCGTAAGGGCCTCCATCGCCATCCTCCTTAACCGCCAAATACGATTTTCTGGCCAGTTCGTAAATCTGCTTTTTATCCCCGGTAACCAAATTCCATTTCAAATCATCCACCCCCTTTTCCAGCGCATACCTCTTGAGTTGGGCAACGGAATCGATTTGCGGCGTAACGGTATGGGACAATAGCAAAATATCGTCGTCATTCATGATGCGTTCTTGAATATCGACCATGTTCTTGGTCATGATCGGGCAAATGGTAGGGCAGGTGGTAAAGAAAAAATCCGCAATGTAAATTTTGTCCTTGTAATCTTTCTGGGTTACGGTTTCCCCGTTCTGGTTGGTCAAGGAAAAGTCGGCAACGGTATGGTATTTTCTCTTGTACTGCAAGGTACTATCCACCAATTCTGGATTCACCATGGAAGGCTGGTAGATGGTCAGCAATTTCTGGGGCTGTAAGGCCTCGTAGAAAAGATACACGATTACCCCACAAAGGCAGAAGAACACAATCCCGAAAAGACGGTATTTCGCGAAAAACGTGCGCATATTCTTTTTGGCAAAGATACGTTAGTAAAGGGTGGCGTTCAAGAGTGATGAAAACCGTTGCTGCCAAATGTTTCTTAAAAACGGATGGCCGTAATCTACTTTTTTTTCTAAGCGGTGCTAAAAGCGTACTTTTGTGCGCTGAATTCAAAAAACGGGACTATTGGTGAAAAACCTCTGTGTTCGCTTTAAACCTAGATAATTTAGATGGATCCCATACTGATCAAGACCACACAATTTTTTTTAAGCCTATCGTTGCTTATCGTGCTCCATGAATTGGGGCATTTTATTCCCGCAAAACTTTTCAAGACCCGGGTCGAGAAATTCTATCTTTTCTTTGATATCAAATTTTCCCTGTTCAAAAAGAAAATAGGGGAGACCGTTTATGGCATCGGCTGGCTTCCATTGGGCGGCTACGTAAAGATCGCCGGAATGATCGACGAGAGTATGGATACCGATGCGATGAAGTCAGCCCCCAAGGAATGGGAGTTCCGCAGCAAACCGACCTGGCAGCGTTTGATCATTATGATAGGTGGTGTCAGCGTAAACTTTATTTTAGCCTTCATTATTTATGTCGGACTAGCCTATGCCTATGGTGAACAATATATTCGTGCGGATAGTTTAAAGGATGGCGTAGCTGTTACGGAAAAGGAACTTGGCGATAAGATCGGAATCCGGACCGGGGATAAGATACTTGCGGTAGACGGAAATCCAGTCCGGGAATTCGGAAGCATTCTGATGGAAATCGTCAATGGCAACACCATCACTATCGAAAGGGATGGGCAGACTATTGAAAACCAAATGCCGGTAGATTTTATCTCCACCCTTATCGATGATACCGATAAGATTCGGTTTATCAGTTTTAGACAGCCTTTTGTCATCGCAGAAGTACCTGAGGACTCTCCGAACCGTGATACGGGATTCGAAGAACTTGACGAAGTTGTTGCCGTGAACGGCCAAAAGGTCGAGTATAGAGACCAAATCATGCCGATACTTGAAAACAACAAAGGCGGCACCATAGATTTGACCATCAAACGCGCCGACGGTTCATCCAAAGAACTGGAAGCAAAGGTCGATGAAGATGGAATGCTCGGGCTGGCTATCGGAGGCCTGACCTTGGAAGACTATGCTAAAAGGGGATTGTTCAAGATCGAGACAAAAAAGTATACTTTTTTGGAATCCATACCTGCCGGTGTGAATAAAGGGGTCAGTACGGTTTCCGGCTATTTAAAGCAACTCAAGAAAATTTTCAATCCCGATACGGGGGCATACAAAGGTGTCGGTGGCTTCGCTGCGATTGGAGGTCTGTTCCCCGATGTGTGGGATTGGCAGGTGTTTTGGAACACCACGGCATTTTTATCCATAATGTTGGCCGTACTGAACCTTTTGCCAATACCTGCGCTCGATGGCGGTCATGTTATGTTTCTGCTCTATGAAATGGTTACCGGCAGAACGCCCAGTGACAAATTTTTGGAATATGCCCAAATGATCGGTTTCTTTTTATTGCTGGCCTTGGTGCTCTTCGCCAATGGCAATGACCTTTATCGGTGGCTAACGGATAAATAGGAAGTGAAAATTATTTGGGACAATTAAAAAAACGATTATATTTGCACCCTCTTGCGCCACTTTTGGCAGTTTTAAAGGGCAGAAGCCCAAGAGGGAAAACTTAAATTCCTCCTTAGCTCAGTTGGTTAGAGCATCTGACTGTTAATCAGAGGGTCCTTGGTTCGAGCCCAAGAGGAGGAGCCCCCGCCAGTAAAGGCCTCGCAGAAATGCGGGGCCTTTCTTTTTTGGCTGGGTACAACATAGGTACAACATTTTATTTTTCCATTTTACTCTATTTAATCCTATCTTAAATTAATGGAAAAGTTGAGCGAAATATTGGCTAAGTGGCTGTATCAAAGCAGAAGGGAGCTAAAATTGCTTTCGCTAAAATACGGCTCCCTGACTACGAACAGACTTTCCTTTTTCCTTATACTGCTATTTGCAATAGTACCGTTGACCCTTTATTTTCTGTTTTCCGGTATCACGTATTCGATTGTTCAGATTGTAGCTAGCTACATTTTTGTAACACTATTGTTTGGTGTTTCGATAGTGCTGGTGATTACGTGGTTCGAATCCGAGAAGCTATTTCAAAATAATGTTCAGGGTTTTTCATTTGTCCCGCTATCTAAATCCAGAATCGATATCGGTTTTTTTGATTTTGATGATGGGGATGTAGAGAACCTTCTCAGATTGATCAACGGACTACCGGCAGAGCAAAGGATTGTCGTAAGGGAAACTCCAAAGAGCAAACAACCGGGGAATGTCCGATTTATATTTACTTTTTTGGATCTCATTGTACGCAAAGGGATTTCCGATATGGATATGACACCCAAGGAGTCTTTGAACATGCTCATTTTGGAGCGGTTTACGTTCGAAGAATCCGAAATCAATCCAAGTACACTTCCCTCCAGTTACTCCAAATGGCGCACGGCTACGAAGGATGGTCGTTACGACGAAGCGCGTAAGGACATCGCAAAAGCATTGGGTATTTCATAAAAATTTGCACCACTTCAATTTTATAAAGAAAATATACAGCAATCCACCAGCAATCGTCATTTCCCTATTGCTTTTACGGCATCTGCCGTCATATGTTTGCTGCGTACAATCAATGTAAAAGGCCTTTTACTCATAATTAATTTTAAATCCAAAGATTATGAATGAGCAAGAAAATGTTGTGGACTTACTACAGGATATTAAAGGCCTGCTTTCCCACACCAAAAAAGTATTTAATATCGATGACCTTGTTAAGTATACCGGGTTGTCCAAGAGCAAAATCTACAAGCTCTCCCAATTAAAGCTGATTCCGACAGGGAATAACAAACACATTCGTCAACTTTTCTTCAACAAAGAGGAAATCGACTCATGGCTCCTGGGGGAACCCAATCTATCCGACGAATTTCTGGAACGACAGTTCAATGAACAGCTCGCTAAAAACAAAAGATAAACAGCAGCGCTATGACAAATACTATTCCGGGACTCTACGATGTAGCGGATCCCAAGAAAAAGACGGTATACGACTATACCATGGAATATCTGGAGGCCAAGTATGACATTACGTACAACGAGATCTCCCATGACTTTCAGATTGCCCTTAAAGACTCCAAGAAATGGCAATACCTGAACCTGAACTCCCTGATCATCGAACTGGCAAAGGCAGGGGTCGATATCCCGACAGGGAAACTGGAGATCCTTATCCGTTCGGAATGGATACCCAAACACAATCCCATCAGGGAATACTTTGAAAACTTGGCCAAATGGGACGGGAAAGATTATATCCTCGAACTGGCATCCTATGTACCGACCTATGAGAAAGAGGCGTTCAATTACCACTTCAAAAAATGGTTGGTGCGGACGATCAAATGCGCTCTGGAACACAACTATTTCAACAAACAGGCCTTTGTACTGTCCCATCAAGGCCAGAACTCCGGAAAATCCACTTGGTGCCGATTTCTCTGTCCGCCCCAACTGGCGGAGTACATGGCCGAGGATATAAGTAACGACAAGGACGCACGGATACAGCTCTGCCGGAACTTTCTGTACAATCTTGACGAGCTGGCCGTACTTTCCAAAAAGGATGTTAATGCCTTGAAATCCTTTTTCTCCAAGACCTTTATAAACGAAAGGTTGCCCTATGACCGAAAGAACACGACCCTGACAAGGATATGCTCCTTTATGGGAAGTACCAACATGTCCTCCTTCCTGAACGACGAGACAGGTTCGGTCCGCTGGCTTTGTTTTGAACTGAAAGGGCAGATCGATTTTGGGTATTCCAAGGAAACCGATATCAGCGGGGTATGGTCGCAGGCCTACCATCTGGCCTATTCAGACCCCAATTTCGATCCCGAGCTGTCCATCAGGGATATCCGGGAAAACGAGGAGCGCAACAAGAGATACACCAAGCTGACCTCGGAGCAAGAGGTCATTGCCAAGTACTACGAGAAGTCGACCGACATGAAGGACTTCAGGACGGCATCAGATGTGATGGTCGCAACGGGCTGCCTCAACCTGCGCTTGAACCATATAAATATCGGACGTGCGCTGGCCGGGTTCGGGTTCCAGAAAGTGAAACATCCCAAACGGCACCTGTACGGCTATCTGGCCAAACCGCTTTTTACGGACATCCCTTGGGAAATGGAACTTCCGAAAAAAAGGGAATAATACCTACCAAGTTACCTAATGGAAAAGAAAACAAATGGGAATGGGGCATCTGCTTAGGTAGGATGTAGAACTCCCATCTTACCTAAGGGTTACCTAACCTACCTAACAGGTAGGATAGGTAACATTGAAAACTTATCTAACCTAAGCCAAAAGCCCTATAATCATTGGGCCGGTCGGGAAGGTAGGAGGAATTACAAAAATTAAGCTGATGAAAAGAAAAAGAACTAACAAACTATCGTGCGAAAGAGCCCGAGCTTTTCCCATCGAAAGGGCGCTGGCAAAACTCGGGCACTTTCCTACCAAGTCAACGGAGAAAGAAGCTTGGTTCCTCAGTCCTTTCCGGCCCGAGGCCCAAGCCTCTTTCAAGGTGTCCAAGGAACTTAATAGGTGGTACGACCACGGGGCGGGAAAGGGCGGGAACGTCATCGACCTGGTATGCCTGATCACCAAATGCTCGGTAAGGGAAGTTTTGAGAATAATTGCAGAACATCAAATCTCTTTTTCTTTTCAACAGCAACCTATTTTTGAGAAGGAAGAAAAGGATACCAAAATCGAAATCATAGCTGTCAAAGAGCTGGCTCATCCAGCATTGAAAAGTTATTTGAAATCGCGAAATATTGAACCGAGAACCGCCTTAAAATATATAAGGGAAGTCCATTACAGGTTCAATGAAAAAAACTATTTCGCCATTGGATTGAAGAACGATTCAGGGGGATGGGAACTACGTAACAAGTACATGAAGAATTCCAGCTCGCCAAAAGATGTTACCCATATCAAAAAGGACTATACCAAACTCATTGTAACGGAAGGCATGTTCGACCTATTATCGATTCTGGAAAGCAATGAAAAATTAGGAACCGAATATGACTTCTTTGTACTGAACTCCACGGCATTCTTTCAAAAAGCAAAGAACATAATTGAGGGCTATTCCAGTATCGAACTCTACCTGGACAATGACAGAACCGGTAAACGAATCACCCAGAAATTGATAGGGCATTCCGAGTACTGTAAGGATAGATCAACCCTTTACGAGGATTTTAAGGATATGAACGAATGGCTCATGGGCAGTACAATAGATTTAATCGGGCAGGGAATTCAAGATGTGTTTTTGTTACCACAAAAACGATCTTGCTTTGCTCCCGATGGTCGCAAAATCAAAAGGAAATGAAAAGGACCTACATCAAGTTCAGATGTTCCATCTACGAAAAGAAGCTGCTCAAAAAAAAGGCGAAGCGGGCAGGTATTAGTCTTTCGGAATACTGCCGCAGCTCCGCTTTTGGCAACTCGGTCATCGAACGACTTACCAAAGAGCAACTGGAATGTTACAGAACCTTGGTCAAGTACAAGAACAACTTTACCAGTATCGGCAATATGTTCAAAAAGCGGAACCCTAGACTGGCCAACGAGGTAGCACAACTGGCGGAACAGATTAGGAAACATTTGTACAACTTCAAAAAATAAAGGGATGATAGGCAAGGGAAGATCCATAGCGCACACCGGTGCATCCATAGGCTACGGCTGGAACCAGGAGAAAGATGCAGAGGTGGTCTACAGCCAACATCTGGCGGGCAACGATGCCAAACAGATAACCGAGGAGTTCAAGATCATCCAAGAGCAGAATGCGCGCTGCCAAAAGAACACCCTGAGCTTCGTACTCAGCCCCACACGGGAGGATGGCAGGAACCTGACCAAGGAAAAACTAAAGGAACTGACCCAAAAATTCATTAAAGAAATGCAACTGAAGGAACGGCAGGCCATCGCCTTTGTGCATAGGGACAAGGCCCACACCCATGTGCACCTTTATGTCAACCGGATAGGCTTTGACGGGAAGGCCTATAACGACAGTTTTATAGGGAAGCGGAGCCAACTGGCCGCCGAAAACGTGGCCAAGGAAATGGGACTGACCACGGCCAGGGAGGTGCAATTGGAAAAGGAACTGGATTCAATACATATACGTCTCGAAATAAAGAACATTCACCAGAGGGTGATGGAGAACCAAAGGCCGAAAACCCTAGACGGTTATATGAAGGCAATGAAAGCGCGGAACGTAGAAGTAATCCCAAGCATCAACAGGGCAAACAGGTTACAGGGATTCCGGTTCGGATACCAAGGCCACAATTTCAAGGCCAGCGAGGTGCACCGCTCCATATCGGGAGGAAAAATAATGGGACAACTTTCTCAGAATTGGGGGATGGCAAAACCAAAAGAGGTGGGCAAATCGGTCCGGCTACTGGAAAAAACCGTGGAAATGAGCACCAACCTTGCTACCAGTATAGCTAAAAACTTGATCAAGAAAACGATCAAAAAATCAATCGATACGGGAATTGGATATTAAGAAAAGAAGCTATGGGATACAAGAAATTGGACGAGGTAATGGAACTGCTCAGTGATGAGCTGGACGGGTTCAACAAGGCCGTGGAAAGGTTGGAGCGGCTGACGGAAAACGTGGAAAATATCAATATAAAGCCGGACACCAGAGAAATGGAGTCCATGCTCCGGGAACATCTTACCTCGGAAAAGGTCAGAATCTCCCAACTTAACGGCTTGATCCAAAAAATGGGGGAACGTATTTCCAAAGCCAGCTTGATTCCGAAAGCAAAGCTATGGTTGCACTATTCGATTTGGATCGTTTCCCTGATCATTTTAGGCTATCTGTCCTTCAAGGTATCACGAATCGATGATATCCGGGAAAAGGCCTTTGGAGAAGGGGAGCAACAGGTAATATCCAGTTTGCGAGGATATTTTGATCAGTACCCAGAACATTATAAAACATATCAAAAATGGTTACAGGAAAAAGATAGTGTTCCAAATCAAAAATAGGGTGCGCCCTATCCGGTTTTTGCTTCACGCTTATCTGCCGGAACGCTACAAAAACCGGACAGGATCCGTGCGCAGGTAAGTAATTATGGTAAGATTTGGGATAAAATCATTTAACTCTCCCAAAAGCATTAGAAATGAATTTGCGAACAACTACAATTTTAAAAACGTTCTGCAGACTGAACTGATCTTAAACTTTAAGTTTACAAAAATAAAATCAATCCAAAACTCAATCTACCTAAATAAGAATGTGAACTTAGAAAAAAGAAGTGGCAAGCAATCTAATATACCTAGGAAATATTTAATTCCCAGATTAATAATAAAATTCTGAATTCCCCTATGTACTTAATTGCTAAACTGAACGGCTTTGCCTATTTTGGTCGTTTAATGAGTTCCAAATTATTTAATTCTGGACCTCACCGAATGTGTACCCTATACCAAATTAATAACCGACTAGATAAAACAAATAAATGCCACTTGACTTTTCAAAAATATTAGTGGTTGGAGTTTCCTCAAGAGCTCTTTTCAATTTGGAAAAAGAGGAACAGATATTTAGAGAAAAAAATATCCGGGGCTTTCGAGAATATCAGTTGGCAAATGAGAACAAACTATTAGAAAAAGGAACTGCTTTCCCATTGGTTGAAGCATTACTTAAACTTAACAAACATGTAGACAAAAAAGAGCCAATTGTGGAGGTTGTAGTTATGTCAAGAAACAGTCCCGAAACTGGTGTAAGAGTTTTAAAGGCTATTGAACATTTCAAACTACCAATAACAAGATGTGCTTTTTCAGGAGGAGAACCACTTGCCCCTTTTATTGACGCTTTTGATGTAGACCTTTTTCTATCAAGAGACGAAAGTGATGTTCAGAAAATCATTGACACTGCCAATTGTGCCACTGCTTTGATTTATGATCCGCCTGAGAATTTTGAACCCGAAATGGACAGGGTGAAATTTGCTTTTGATGCAGGCGCAGTTGTTTTTTCTGAGGAATCAGAAATCATATATAAGTCTAAAGACATCGGTGCATTTCATAAACATGAAAAAGAAAA